>CAMBEV010000071.1 GCA_945865595.1 Nannocystis exedens
CGCGAAGGGGCGATCGATTCTCAAGTATCTTGCCTTGTTGCCCTCAAGCACAGTGGGCGGTGTCGCCGGAAACCGCGTCATTGCAGGTCAACACGTCACGTCGTCGACCTCCACGCTCAATCAGGGGTTCGCGTACAACGTCACAGCCCTGGAGCAACAAACCGGCAAGGGCTTGGGGATCGTGGAGCTTCAGTACGATGAAGACACGACGAAAATGTTCCAGATCGCCGCGACGAACGTGCTCGCTGAGACCGTCTGGAACCAGGGTGGAATCGTCGCGATCAAGTGGCTCCCCTGGAACCCGTGGACGAAGACCTCGTACAACGATCGCACCGGCATTGACATCGCGGGGATGTTTGCGACCACCCCGTCGACCGCAAACGCGCAGGCACTCGCGACCTTCAACGGCTACCTCGATACGGTTGCTGCAGGCCTTGACGAACTTCAGCAAAAGAAGATCGTCGTCGTCTGGCGTTTCATGTCTGAAATGAACGGCGCTTGGTTCTGGTGGGGTCGACGCTCACAAGCCGAATACGTTGCGATCTGGCGTCACATCTACAACTACTTCACCGTCACCAAGAAGCTCAACAACCTCATTTGGACCTACGAGAGCGATTCCGGCGTGCATGACGCCACACCGTCGGACTACTACTTTCCGGGCGGTGATGTTGTCGACGTGGTTGGGCACAACCTCTACAACGATACGTGGCAGCTGCCCTACGATCTCGACACCCTCTATCGCGAGTACGGCAAGGTCTATGCAATTCCGCAAGCGGGTTCAGCGAGCAAATCGGCCGTACGCAATGTGAGTGGCGCTTGGGACAACATGACGATCATCAACGGCATCAAAGCCCGCCACCCGCGTACATCGTTCTTCAATGTGTGGAACACGTTTACGACCTTTGACAACGTCGCAAAAGTACATGTGACCAAGTACGTGTCCATCATTGATCAGGCGAATGCCGCGGGGCTCTTGAATGACCCGTGGATTGTCACACGCAACGACATCGTGTTGCCGTAAGTCGCCTCACAAACCGGCGAGGCTCTTCAGGTCGCGTATGCTGATGATCCTGTATGTCTCGCTGTGCGCGAGCATGTACTGAAGCGCGTCGTCGTACCGCTTCCACTGCGTGGCCTTCTGTGCGTCGGTCTTCTTCGTGACGGGCTCGTACGCTGTCGTGTCGTAGGGCGGCGGCTTCATCGTCTTGGTCTTGGCGTCTGAGTAGTACACGTTCCCCCAAGGCGTGCCGGACGTGTAGAAGTTGTCTTCGTGCCACTTCAGGTTCACGAAGGCAGGGCGCGTCGTCCCCACCGTTTCCATGGCGGGGTTCAGAATCTTGGTTTCGAAGTCGACGTCGTCTTTCGCTTCGTACGCTTTCACTTCGACAGTCTCAGGGCGCATGAGTAGGCCGTTGCTCGTTTCGCCCCATGCGGTCCCCTTCTCGCTGTGCGTCAGCGTAAAAAGTGCGCCCTTTGACTTGTAAATGTCGGCGAGCGTCTTGGCGGTCTTGCCTGCACCCGCCGCCATCGTGACGACATACGGCGCGTACCCGATCGTCTTTTTCAGAAACTCGTAACCGCCCGCTTCGGTGGCGCTCGGCTGCCCTGTCTTGAGATCGATCGCATGCTCTTCGTAACTCGTGAGGAGCGTTTTGAGGGCGCTGTCAGTCAGCTTATCGAGGCCGTACCAGTCGTAGCTCGAGTAGTAGGGAGCAGGCGGGCGCACGTGGTGCGATATCGACACAACGGGCGATGTCTTCAGTCGTTCTACGAGGGCAGGGGACTTGGAGACATACATGCGAATCATCGGGTCGGTCAGGTAGATCTCGACCGGCACTTTGTACTTCTCGTGAAGGTCGATCACTTTGTTGACGGTTGTGATGCTGTCATCGAGAAAGACCCAGTCATGGGTGTTCAGAATGAACTCGACGTACACGATGTTCTCGAGCTTCGTGAGCGGAGGTAGCGCGTCGGTTCCCGCGTCGCTCGGGACTGGGCTCACCGCGTCCGTCGAAGGCGCTGTATCCGTGGCCGCGTCGGCGATCGGGGCGGTGTCCGCCGAGCAACCTGCGGCAAGCCACGTTGCGGCACCGGCGAGTACACTGAACCAAACATTTGTTGTCATGCTCATTCCTTAATGATCCCCAGCGCATCCTGAAAGAGCGATGCGTCGAGATCTCGACCTGCGTTTCGCGCTTCAACCTCGAGCTCCTCGAGTAACGTACACGTGTCTCGAACCACGGCATCGCGCTTCTCTGCCGGTGCGTCCTCAACGCGCGTAAGGAGTACGGCGAGCAACTCGTGACTCCGACCGAGCGCACGCAAGAGACCCGCAAGTTCAACCACCACATCTTCGCGTGCTGGGTCTGCGCGCAGTTGATCGCTCAGCTGCTCAACGCGACCTGCTGCTGCGTCTTCGTCAAACGTCGGAACTATCGTTGGAGCGGCGACTGGTCGAGGTTCCGCAGGAATCGCCGAAGGCTCCGCAAGTACTGCTTCGCGCGAGGCCAATGCGACGGCGCCGCTTACCTCGTGAAGCAGGCGCGCGATCGCAGGGTCGTCTTTGCTCACGCGTGCGCCGACGAGCAGGTGCTGGCGTGCCGCATAAAGATCGCCTCGCACGTCTCGTTCAAATCGCGCTGCCTCGAGCAACCAGTCAGCCGCTTCGCGCGGAGCAGCCGTTGCGCGTGCGAGGAGGACATCGCGCATGGCCGCGTAGGCCACTGTTGCGCCCTGCGGATCGCCGAGCTCGTGTCGAAAGCGAGCTTCCCATATTCGTATCTCGGGCTCGTGTTCCGTTCCTGAAGGCGCCTCTCGAAGGCGCGAAAGCGCGGCGGGCACATCGTTGGCGAGCGAGGCCATTGCACGCGCAAAAAGTAACTCGATGCGTGCCGTAATGCCGCGATCTTGGGTGCCCAGCTCGGACGCCCGCCGAAGCAGCGGCAGCGCACGCGCGTCGTTCTGATCGAGCAGCGCCATGCCGACGTCAAGCAACGTGCTCGGATCGTCGGGACGATAGCGCAACGCTCGCTCGAGCAAAGCACGGGCAGACGCGACGTGTCCTTCGGCGCGAAATGCGGCGGCCACTGTTCGCCAAAGCGAAGCACGTGCGTTCGGCCCGCGAGTGAGTGTCTCGAGCTGCTCGGCCTCGGCGCGCGCCTCGTCAAGTCGAGCGGTGCGCAGGAGCAGCTTGAAGTTTTGCCAACGCAAAGAGGTCGACCCCGGCGCGAGGGCCACGGCTCGAGCGAGTTGCGTCGCACCTTCGAAGGGATCGCGCGTGAGCTTGGCCGACTCGCCGAGCGCATAAGCGATCATGGATGGAACCATTTCGCAGTCCGCCGCACGCGCGAACGACGAGAGGGCGCCACCGATGTCGCCAGAACGCGCGCTAAGTTGGCCTGTGAGAAGCAGCCCTGCGGCGTCGGTGGCAGACGTGGCATCGACTAGCATGGCGCGCGCGCCTTCGGTACGCGAGGCAAAGGCGGCGTCGATCTCGGCGATGCGCCTGACAAGCTCGGGGTGCCGTGGAGCGTGTTCGAGCGCTTCGAGATAATGTTCTCGCGCCTGATCCATTTGGCCAGCGAATGCCGCATGGTCGCCTCTGCTTGCGAGCCTCGTCACTTCGAGCGCTCCCATGTCTCCTGGCTCAACGGCGACAAGTTCTCGCGCCGCACGGACGACAAAGAGGTCGCCCTCTTGATAGCCGTGTTCGAGCTCGACCTCTTCACATCGTGGAACGCGTGCGCCACCTTCTGGGAGGACGGCCAGGCAAAGTGACCGAACGATGTTACGAAGTACGAAACGGTAGCCACGTCGCTCTGCGAGGTCGCCAAGGACGGTTGCGAGCACACGCGCCGCCTGCACCGTCGGTGGAACGGTCAAGTCACTTGACCTGGCTCGGAGCGGGGTCAACTCAATTGACGAGCCCGACAGGTGATGTGCGACATCAAACGCGAGCAAACGATCGGCTTCACCCGGCCCAGGCGACGTTTGGCGCACGAGCACCGTGAGGCCTTGCTTGCGCACGAATACGTGGACGTCGGGCGCGCGCGCGGTCCAAAGGCCTGCAAGCTGCGCCTTTGCCCACTCAGCCAGCGCTTCGCGCGAGACCTCGAGCGTCAGGGACTCGAGCGACCCTCGCCGGTGGCGGAAGCGATCGACGCCTCCGGAGATGTCGGTCGGAAAGGTGACCGCGTCGAGCCAGATCGAAAGGTCGCGAACGACAACCGGACCCACGTGCGCAGGACGCGCAAGTTCGAGACCGAGCCCGCGCTTACTGACCGCGAGGCGAAGCAGGGACTCACGGTCTGTGCCCGAAGGAGGCGACGCACCTTGGGTGGCGCGCACACCGCGCCGCAGGCTGGAATTTGCGCGACCGGACACTGTCTTCCAGGGTATCAGCTTCTGTTTCGCCTACGCGCGGTAATGTGGCGGGTAGCTTCGTTCACGTGCAGATCAGCGCAATATTATTGACGAGCTGGCCGACGCTGCATGCGATCAATCGATTCGAGATCCGCAAGGTCTTTCAACCGCCCGGCTTTTTTCTTGTTGTCGCGAAGCTCGCGCAAACCGAGGGCGAACAGGACTTCACCTTCAAGCTCGATCCGCACCGCTCCAGACCATGCGCGCGCAAATGTAACACCATCGATTGCATTCATCACGTCGATGCGAAGCGGCTCCACGCCCATGCGAAACATGCGCCGGCCTTTGGACATCACGTTCGGAATGGCGTCGGCCAGATCGGCAAAGCCAAACGCGCGCACCGCCTTCGACAGCTTCTTGGCATTGGCAAGGCTCGGTTCGACGAGCAAATCGAGATCAGCGGTCGCTCTTGGAATGCCGTGCACCGCGAGTGCGTGAGCGCCGACGAGAAGGAAGCGCACTCGATGGTGCGCAAGTAATCTCAAAAGTGTGAGCCAATCGCTGGGAAACGAGCCCAGGGTAGAGCCTTCGCCGGAGCGTTTCGACGAGCGCGAGTTTCTCGGCGGCTGGCGCTTGTCGCCAGAAGTTGCCTTCTTCATCCTCACTCTGCTCCTGGGTGATGAATGCCCACTCTGGCTGCCGCTGCGACTCGGAATTTGCGCGACCTGACACTGTCTTCCAGGGTATCAGCTTCTGGTGCAGGCAGCCCACCTTCTCGAGCACGAACTGCCAGCGATCCTTGCGGGTTTCGAAGCGAGGCCCGGGCAGGTCGAAATGGCGACGGCCGTCGAACGTGCGCTGTCGCGTGATACCCCGCTTTTTGTCGAGGCGGGTACCGGGACGGGTAAGACGCTTGCCTATTTAATTCCGGCCGCGCTGTCAGGACGCAGGGTCGTGATCTCAACGGCGACCAAGACGCTTGAAGAGCAGATTGTGTCGCACGACGTGCCCATCGTGGAGCGGCTGCTCGCGAAGGTTGGACTGAAGACCGAGTTCGCGCTGATGAAGGGCCTGTCGAACTATTTGTGCAAGCGTCGTTACGAAGAGCTGCGCTTGGGTGCGGCACACGACGTGAG
Source organism: Nannocystis exedens (assembly GCA_945865595.1). Classification (GTDB taxonomy): domain Bacteria; phylum Myxococcota_A; class Polyangia; order Polyangiales; family Polyangiaceae; genus JAHFDX01. The sequence continues at coordinate 5,499 of CAMBEV010000071.1, forward strand.
CGCAGGTGACCTCGCTGTGCTTGAGCGGTGGGCGGCGCGGACGAGGGTCGGCGACTTTGCAGGGCTCGCGGGCGTGAGCGCAGACGCGCAGGTCGTGCGGCTTTCGCGTTCGTCGAACGAGACGCGCATCGGCGCAGAGTGTCGCCACTACAACGAGTGTTTCGTCACCGGCATGCGTCGCCGCGCGGAACAGGCGCAAGTGGTGGTCGTGAATCATCACTTGTTCTTCGCAGATCTCGCGCTTCGCACAGGCCGTGCAGAGGGCTTTGCGGGCGCGATACCTGCGTACGACGCGGTCATCTTTGACGAAGCGCATCAGCTCGAAGACGTAGCGAGTGATTTTTTCGGAACCCGTGTGTCGAGCCTTCAAGTGGAGGCGCTCGTTCGCGATTGTGAGCGCAGCATGCATGCGTTGTCTGACGAAACACGCCGTCGCGTAAAATCGCTGTGGGGTGCACTTGAAGCGACGGTCACCGTGTCGCAATTCTTTTTTCGAGCACTCGCAGGCAAGGCTCATCCAGGCGGTGAGCAACGATTGATCTTGAATCGTGACTCGTTAGGTAAGGACATTTACGAAACGTACCTCAAGCTCGATGCGCATCTCGACGTAATAGAAGCCGCAGCCCGCGAGCTCAGCAAGTACCCAGAGCTGACGCTGATGGAGCGGCGAGCGGGCGATATTCGCAAGTCGCTTGACCAATTGGTCGGCGATCGGCCGGTACCTGGCGTTCTGTGGCTCGATGTTCGTGAGCGATCCGTTTCGCTCGTTCTCCACGCCAACGATGTGGGAAAGTTACTTTCCGAACGCCTCTTTGCGCGCACGCCGTGCGTGATAGCCACAAGTGCAACCTTGTCGACGAGTCGCGGCGGTCAAGAGCACAGTTTTCGGTTCATTCGTTCGCGCTTGGGCGCACCTGCCGAAGCCGACGAGCTCGTGGTGCCTTCGCCGTTTGACTATCCGTCGCGTGCAGGGCTGTACGTGCCACGCGACCTGCCGGAGCCGAGCCACGAATCGTTCGCGAAGCTCTCGGTTGAGCGAACAGTCGAGCTTTTGTCTGTAACTCAAGGTGGCGCATTTGTTCTGTGCACATCGACCAAGGCGATGCGGGCGTTCGGGGCCGAGCTGCGAAAACGCGTTCGATGGACGGTGCTCGTGCAAGGCGAGGGGCCAAAAGAAACCGTGCTTGAGCAATTTCGGGCGGACGGCAACGCGGTGCTGTGCGCAACGATGACGTTTTGGGAAGGCGTGGACGTTCCCGGGCATGCGCTCCGGCTGGTCATCCTCGACAAGCTGCCTTTTGCGGTGCCCACCGATCCGGTCACAGTGGCGCGTGTGAAGCAGATCGAAGAAGAGGGAGGTAACGCCTTCATCGAGTACCACGTGCCGACGGCGGCCATCACGTTGAAGCAAGGATTTGGGCGCCTGATCCGGACGACCCTCGATTGCGGAATCGTCGCGATTCTTGACCATCGCGTTTTAACGAAGCCGTATGGCCGATCGCTTTTGCGCGGACTGCCGGCCGCAAAGCGGCTTTCGTCCCTCGACGATGTGCGCGCTTTTTGGCAGCCTTTTATGGTACTCCCGACTCCACCATGAGCGAAATCACCGCTGTATACGCGCGCGAAATTCTCGACTCGCGAGGCAACCCCACGGTCGAAGTTGAAGTGCATACTTCTGAAGGCATGGGCCGAGCTGCGGTGCCGAGTGGCGCATCGACGGGCGAGCACGAAGCCATCGAGCTGCGCGACGGCGACAAGAAACGCTACTTCGGCAAGGGTGTGCTGAAGGCCGTTGAGAATGTGAACGCGATGTTGGGGCCAGCGGTGCTCGGGCTCGACGCGCTTGATCAGACCGAGGTTGATCGCGTGCTCATCGAAGCGGACGGGTCGGCGAACAAGGGCAAGCTTGGCGCGAACGCAATCTTGGGCGTGTCGATGGCGACAGCGCGTGCCGCGGCTGATTCTCTTGGTCTTCCGTTGTGGCGCTACCTTGGGGGCGTTCAGGCGCGTGTGCTTCCAACGCCGCTGATGAACATCCTGAATGGCGGAGCTCACGCAGACAACGGTCTCGAGATTCAAGAGTTCATGGTGGTGCCTGCTGGGCTGCCCACGTTTGCGGACGCGCTTCGTGCGGGTGCGGAGGTGTTTCACTCGCTCAAGACCCTGCTGAAGGCACGAGGGCTCACGACCGCCGTCGGTGATGAGGGTGGTTTTGCTCCTCGGTTGAACACCAACGAAGAGGCCCTCGCCGTGATCGTCGAAGCGATCGAAGCTGCCGGGTACAAGCCAGGCAAAGATGTGTTTCTCGCGCTCGACTGCGCAGCGAGCGAGTTCTTCGATAAGAAGACCGGGAAGTACACGTTCGACAAAAAGCCCCTCTCCGCTGAAGCGCTCGTGGCGAAATATGTCGAACTCAGTGACAAATACCCGCTCATCTCGATTGAAGACGGCTGCTCCGAAGACGATTGGACTGGCTGGAAGCTGCTCACCGACAAGCTTGGCAAGCGGATGCAATTGGTCGGCGACGATCTATTTGTAACGAATGTTGAACGTTTGAAGAAAGGGATCGAAGGCGGTTACGCAAACGCGATCCTGATTAAGCTGAACCAGATCGGCACGCTTACCGAAACGCTCGACACCATTCGGCTGGGTGCGACGCACGGCTATCGCTCGATCATCAGCCATCGCTCCGGCGAAACGGAAGACACGTTCATCGCCGATCTCGCGGTGGCGACGAATGCGGGCCAAATCAAGACCGGCAGCTTATCGCGCTCAGACCGGGTGGCGAAGTACAACCAACTGTTGCGCATCGCGTTCGAGTTGGGGGACGGACAGCTTTATGCGGGCCTCCGTTAAGTTTCTTGAGGTGGCGACCGTACATAGTCACGCGTGCCCAACTCAGCCGAAGTTATTCAACGCACCGTAGCCCTGTTCGTTCATCTTCGTAAGAAGGACGCGAGTGAGATTGCGCTCGTGAGTGGGCGGTTGCCGTGCGTCAAGGTCGGGGGCAGTTACGAGCCGCTCGACGACCAGTCGCTTTCAACCGACGAGATTTACCTCGTGCTTCGTGCGCTCGGTGGCAGCAGCCACGTTGAGACCCTCAGTGACAAGCCGACCACGTGGCGTACTGATGTTGCGGGTGTCGGTGCGGTGCTGGTGGGCGTTGTGCTGCGAGGCGACAAATTGCAGGCCCGTGTGCTGCTCGACGGTCCGAAGCCGACGTCCGTTGAGTCGGAGCAAGGGCCGCTGTCCACCGCGCTGGGGGGCGCGCTCGGAGGTGCGCCGCGCGAAGTCGCTGCCGCGATGGCATCGGTGCGGCCCGCGCCCGCGCCCGTCGACGCTCAGAGCGAAATCGCGGCGCTGTTGGCCCAGGCGATGCCGGTTCCGATGCGCGAACGAACGGAAACGGGAAGCAAGCGTCCGGCATCGATGGAAATCGACCTTGCGCCGCGCTCACAAAGGGGTGAGGTCAACCTAGGAGCCGCACGGCCGTCGCGCGCCCCCAACGTTTCTTCAGCTCCTGGCGCGCGACCTGATCACGCGCTTTCGCAGGCACTTGGTGTCGCACGGAAGTGTCGAGCTAGCGACGTACACGTAGTTGCAGGGCGTCCTTTGCTTGTGCGCCTCGCGCAGCAATTGACCCCGCAAGGTCCAGTGCTCTCGGCCGAGGCGGTGCGCGCGATGTTGATGCCGATTATTCCTGATCGGTGCCGCGCGCAGTTCGAGGAAGATGGCGCCTGTGATTTTTCGCTGGCGACCGAGACCGAGGGGCGGTTCCGAGTGAACGTCGCGCGTCATCGCACTGGCCTCAAGGGCAGCTTTCGCCTGATCTCGGCAGAAATACCGACCCTTGCTTCGCTTGGCTTACCGGAGGCGATTGCGCACGTGACGTCGCACCATCAAGGTCTGATCGTCGCGACCGGTCCAACGGGGCACGGCAAGACGACCACCGTTGCCGCATTGGTCAACCTCATTAACACTGACACGGCGCACCACGTGATTACGGTGGAAGATCCAATCGAGTTCATCCATCCCCGCAAGCGCGCGCTGCTCAGCCAGCGCGAAGTGGGCTCGCATACAAGGAGCTTTCAGAGCGCGCTCAAGGCGTCGCTACGCGAGGACCCCGAGGTGATCGTCGTCGGTGAGCTGCGCGATGCCGAGACCGTTCGAATGGCCCTTTCCGCCGCGGAGACGGGGCACCTTGTTCTGGGAACGATGAATACGCCGAGTGCCGCGAAAACGATCGAACGACTGATCGATTTATTTCCAACAGGCGATCAGCCTCAGGTGCGACTTACGCTCGCGACGGCGCTGCGCATGATCCTTTCGCAGCGGCTGGTTCCGGCCCGCGATGGGAATGGCCTCGTCGTTGCGGTTGAGATCTTGCCGGGCTCGTTCGCGCTTGGGGCTCTGATTCGGGACAACAAAACGTATCAGATTCCGAGTTTGCAGCAGCGCGGGAAGTCATTGGGCATCGTGCGGCTAGACGATTCGCTCGTTGAATTGGTACAAAAGGGAGCCATTTCGCTTGAAGCAGCCCTCGCGGTGGCAGAATCACCGGGAGACTTTGCAGCTAAGGCCGGACAGCCACCAGGAACGCGATGAAAATATTCGTGCTCTTCGATGAGTTACTGAAACGCAAGGGCAGTGACCTTCACCTGAGCATTGGATACCCGCCGCTTGGACGCGTTAAGGGTGAACTCGCGCCGCTGCGCGAAGGGGTCGTGACAGACGACGAAATGGAACAGCTCTTGTTAGGACTTACGAGTGGCGAACAGCGCGAGCAAATCCTCAACGAGAAAGACCTCGACTTCGCCTACTCGTATGGAGACAAGGCGAGGTTTCGCGCCAACTATTTTTACAAGTCCAGCGGTCTAGCGGCCGTCTTTCGGACGATTCCAACTGAGATTCTGACGCTCGAGCAACTGGGCAGTCCGCCGATCATCAAGAAACTTGCCGAACGACGAAGTGGACTGTTGCTCGTCACCGGGCCGACCGGTTCGGGCAAGAGCACGACCCTTGCGGGGATGATTCGGCACATCAATGAGACGCGGGCGTGTCACATCTTGACCATCGAAGACCCCATTGAGTTTGTCCACACCTCTCTTAAGGCGCACGTGACCCATCGTGAGGTTGGCCCCGATGCGAGCAGTTTCACCGCCGCGATTCGCAGCGCTGGGCGCGAAGACCCAGACGTCATTCTGATTGGTGAGCTTCGCAACAACGAAACGATGAAGCTCGCGCTGCAACTGGCGAGCTTTGGCGTGCTTGTGTTCGGAACCGTCCACACCAACAGCGCGCCCGCGACGATCGATCGGATGGTCAACGCGTTTGGCGCGGATGAGCAGCCGCAAATTCGCGGGATGCTCGCTGAGGGCTTGGTTGGCATTGTTGCGCAGCAGCTGCTGAAGACCGCGGACGGGAAGGGGCGCGTCGCGGTGCAGGAAATTCTCATTGCGACGAGTGGCGTAGCGGCGTTGATTCGAGAAAATAAGACGTTTCAGATTCCTAGCTTGATGCAAGCGAGCCAGGGCGTCGGCATGCAGACGATGGACATGGCGCTCGAGCGGCTTGTATTACAGAACACGATCACTTTTGAAGCGGGCCTCGAGAAGGCGAGCGACAAAGAGAGCTTTGAGAAGCGCGTGCGGGCCGCCCAGCTCGCGTAGCCGCTTTCGTGCTACCTATTCCCGCGGAGGGTTCCGCATGGGCTTTGGTCGAAATCCATATGTTCCAAAGGCACAGGCTGCTGAGCTTAAGGCGGCCGATGCCGCCGATGACATTGCGCGTGCGCGAGCCTATCGCGAGGCTGCCCATCAGTGGGACAGAGCTGCCGAACGAGAGACGCCAGGAAAGCAACGTGACGGATACAAGCACAATGCAGAGCAGAACCGCATGCTTGCGGACGGCGGCATGCCCATTGCTGACGAAGCCGATGTCGGCAAGGCGTGGAACTAAGTCGTAAGACGCCTGACCGGCATGATTGGCATCACCAACCTCGGCAAATCGTACGGCGCGCGCACCCTGTTCGAGGGTGTTTCGCTCAAGCTCGTTTCAGGTTCCCGATACGGCCTGGTCGGAGCGAATGGCTCGGGCAAGACGACATTCGTCAAGATACTTGCCTGTGACGATGCAGCTTCAGAAGGCACCGTCGCGCTTCCCAAACACGCGCGCATGGGTGTCTTGCGCCAAGACCGCTTCCTTCGTGACGAAGACCTCGTCATCGACGTTGCAATGGCGGGTGACGAAGTGGTTACCTCCGCGCTCGCCGAGATTCGTGCGCTCACCGAAAGTGGAGACCCCGATGGCGCACGGCTCGCTGATCTCGAAGATCGCATCGGCGCTCACGATGGGTACACGCTCGAAGCGCGTGCAAGTGGTGTCCTCGAAGGCCTTGGCATCCCTGTCGCGTCCCACAGGCAGCCGCTCTCTACGCTGTCGGGAGGTTTCAAGTTGCGCGTGCTCCTTGCGCAGGTGTTGCTGGGCGGGCCTGACATTCTCCTTCTCGACGAGCCCACCAACCACCTCGACATTCTCTCCATTCGCTGGCTCGAAAAGTTCTTGGCGGCGTATCAGGGCTGCGCGCTGATCATCTCGCACGATCAGCGGTTTCTCGACAACGTGGTGACGCACATTCTCGATGTCGATTACGGGACCATCACCGCGTATCCGGGCATCTACACCGCCTTTGTCGCCACGAAACTGGCCATTCGAGAGCGCAAAGAAAGTGAGGTCGCGCGCGCCGAAGCCATCATCGCTGAGAAGCGAGCGTGGGTAGAGCGCTTCGGCGCGAAGGCAACCAAGGCGAGCCAGGCGCAGAGTCGACTGAAGCAGATCGAGAAGATAGAGGTAAAGGAGCTTGACGTTACGTCTCGCCGCGCGCCGCTCTTTCAGTTCACTCCTGAGAGGCAAAGTGGTCGCGAAGTGCTCGAGGTTTCCGGCGTTTCGAAGGCCTACGGCGACAAGCGTGTGCTGCGCGATGTCTCGGTACTCGTCCGGCGAGGAGAGCGCGTGGCGATCATCGGGCCGAATGGACTCGGTAAGTCAACTCTGTTGAAAATTGCGACCGGACGCCTTGAGGCGGACGCTGGCAAGGTGAAGTGGGGCCACGAAGCCAAGGTCGGCT
>CAMBEV010000072.1 GCA_945865595.1 Nannocystis exedens
AGCAAATTTCAAGCGGTGCATGTGTCGCCTCTTCTTGTCGCAGAAGAGGCGCGCGCGCCACTCACATTGAGAGGCCACCATCAACATCGATGCATCGGCCATTGAAGTAGTCACACTCGATCACGAATCGAACCGCGAGCCAGATGTCTTCGGGTGTGCCGATGCGATTGACCGGAATGGCCGAAACCAGCGCCGCTCGCGCCTTTGGGTTCATGCCTTGCGTCATGGGCGTCTCGATCATGCCGGGCGCGACCGCTCCGACTCGAATGCCAAACGGGGCAAACTCGAGCGCCCAGGTTTTGGTGTTCGTGGCGAGCGCCGCTTTCGCTGCGCTGTAGTTCGATTGGCCTCGATTGCCGTGCCTTGCAACGCTCGAGATGTTGACGATGACACCCGGCATGGTCTCGGTTTCGACCATCTTGGCCACGGTGTCGCGCGCAAGAAGTGTCGCGCCTGTGAGGTTTACGCTGATGACAGCGTCCCATTGGTCTTTGGAAAGAACCTTGACGGCTCCGGTCTCGCGATCTTTTTTCACGAGAAGGCCGTCGCGCAGGATGCCCGCGTTGTTGATAAGGCCATTCAACCCACCGAGGCTTTCGTGCGCCCAGGCGACGAAGAGTCCCACGTCTTCTTCGTGTGCGACGTCGAGCCGCCGGGCGATGACCTTGCCTTTGAGCGCCTTTGCGGCCTCAACCGTTTCGGCGAGACCTTCTTCGTTGACATCACCGACCGCAACTGAGGCACCCGCCTCGGCGAGTCGCAGCGCAAAGTGGCGGCCCATGCCCTGGGCGCCACCGGAAATGATGATCTTGAGATCTGAGAGCTTCATTTTGGCCTCCTCAATCGTTGTTGTGGGCCTTCTAACACACGCTCCTGTCGGACACGCTTTGACTAGAGTAACTCCGCCCGATGACTCGCGCTCGTGCAGCCGTATCCATTGTCTTCGCCGTCCTGTGGCTCGGCGGGATTGCGAGCTTTTTTGCTTACGATGCACTGCCCTTCATGGACCTGCCGGCACAGGCAGGGCTCATCGCGCTTCGCGAGCGGCTTGGGCACTCGCCGTTTGAAGACCGGTTTTATGTGCTCGATGCGCACCTCGGACCGTACTCACTTTTCCGGTGGCTTGGCGGCTTGCTCGGACGCGTGTTTGGCCCAGTCCAAGCCGTGCGCATTCTCGGCGCTGCGGGACCCTCGGTCATGCCGTTCGCCCTCGCGTGTGCGCAGCGGCGCGCATTCGGAACCGTGGACACGTCGGTGCTCTTTCTGGGGATCGCCCTGTCGTATGGGTTGATGACCATTTTTGGATTTGCGAGTTACATTTTAGCGTTGGCGTGCTTCGTCGTGGTCCTCGGAGAGGCCTTGCGATGGTCCAATCAAGAAGGGGCACCCTCCGCGCGTGACAGGGCAAGCCTAGCGTCGGGATTGCTACTGCTCTTTGTCGCGCACGGGCATGCGTACTTGCTGGGTTTGGGCGCGCTCGCATGGCTCACCGCGCGGCAGAGGAACACGCGTCTTGCTGCACTTGTGAGCGCCCTGCCAAGCCTCGTCCTCGCAACCTACGCAACGGTTGCGGCACAAAACGCGGGTGGCCCTAGCGCGCCTCACATTGAGCCGCATGTGCATTTTCTGGGGCCGCTCGACAAACTCAGTTTGCTCGTTACGCCGACGCTGACGACGCGCCTTGGCGTCGACATCGCGGCGGGGCTCGTGGTGTGGGGCGTGCTCATCGCCGGGTTTCTGGCGAGCCGACGCCATTCGTCAAATCGCTTGACAGTATCAAAAGTGAACTACTTGGTCGTCGCGTGCGCCGCTCTCTTTCTCATTTCACCGCACGACGTCGGCTGGTTCGGATTTGCAGACGGACGAATCGTCTTGGCAACGGCCCTTGTCATCGCCGCGAGTTCAGACCCCGGCGCCCTCTCAGCCCAGCTTCACAAGTGGCGCCTACGGCTCTCGATCGTGGCCGCAGCGCTGATCGTGGTGTGCCTTCACGTCGCCTCCCGAGGCTTCCAAAGTGAAGCGAGCGGATACCGCGAAGCGCTCGCTCACGTGGCCCCCGCCCGAAGGCTATTTTACATTCCCCTCGATGCCGACAGTCGCTGGTTCACTGGGCATCCCTTTCTCCACTACGACAAATTCGTGCTCGTGGCTCAGCCGCAAGTCGTCAGCGACCTTTGGTTTCACCAAGGCACCGCAGTTTACCCACGCGCGGCACTTCCTCAGGTGCCGATGCCATCATTGCAACCCGGCGATCGCCCTCTGCTCGAGCGCTTGCGAGTCGACGAGTGGGACTACGTTCTGGTGAAAACCGCCTCTGATGCTTCCCTGCCTCAAGTTCCACGTGGAGCGCGGCTTGCATTTTCCGACAACGGCTGGTGGCTGTTCACGGTCGAGCACTCGCCCACTCGCACCGATTGATTTGCCACGCCTTCGCAGCCGAGTAAGTTCGCGTTCTGCATGCGCATTGCGATCTTTGGCACCGGCTACGTGGGACTCGTGACGGGTACTGGCATCAGTGAACTGGGCCATGACGTGCTTTGCGTCGACACCAATGCTGAGAAAGTTAAGCAGCTTAACGAAGGTGTATTGCCGATTTACGAGCCCGGACTCGCCGATCTCGTCACACGCAACGTGCGCGAAGGTCGCCTTTCGTTTTCGACGGCCCTCGAGGCGCCCTACGACCAGTCCGACCTGTATTTTATCGCCGTCGGAACGCCTCGCTCTGACGACGGAACGCCTGACCTCTCCTACGTCTTTCAGGTGGCGAGCACGCTCCGAGACACGGCCAAGCAGCCGGCGGTCGTCGTCGTCAAGAGCACCGTTCCAGTTGGAACGTGCGATCGCGTGCAGAGCGTCGTGGGGGCGCATGAGGTCGCATCGAACCCAGAGTTCCTGAAGGAAGGCGCGGCGATTCAAGATTTTTTCAGGCCCGACCGCGTCGTCATCGGCTCTGAGAGCGAACGCGCACAACGTCTGTTGCGTGAGCTGTATGCGCCGCTGCAGCTCTCCGGTGAGCGCGTGATTGCCACCGACACAAGGTCAAGCGAGTTGATCAAATACGCCGCAAACGCCATGTTGGCCATGCGCATTTCGTTCATGAACGAGATGTCCCAACTTTGCGAGGCGACCGGCGCCGACATTCATGCGGTGCGTCTCGGCGTTGGATCCGACGCGCGCATCGGCAAGCGATTTCTCTACGCGGGCCCCGGCTACGGCGGCTCGTGCTTTCCGAAAGACGTACGCGCGCTGACAGCGCTCGGGCGGGCGCACGGCGTGGGCATGCAACTGTCTGAAGCCACCGATCGCGCCAACGACGAGCAAGTCGCATTCGTCGCGAGGCTCATCGAAAAGACGGCGGGCAACCTCGAGGGCAAACGTGTTTGCCTGTGGGGCCTTTCGTACAAGCCCGATACCGACGACGTCCGCGAAGCACCGTCACTCTGGTTGACGAGGCACCTGAGCTCAAAAGGGGCTGAGGTGGTCGGGCACGACCCCGAAGCGCGTGAAACTTTTCGGCGCGCGATGCTGGCGAGCGGGCACAGGGTGCGCACTGAAGACGATCAGTACGCCGCCGCAGAGGGCTCGCACGTGCTGGTGCTCCTCACTGAGTGGAGAAGCTACCGGGCTCCCAATTTCGCAAAGCTCGCAAAGCGCATGGCCCAAGGCGCCTCGGTCGTGGACACGCGCAACGTGCTGCGGGTGCGCGATGTGAGAGCCGCGGGACTTGGGTTTCAAGGGCTCGGCGTGCGTCGTCAGGAAAGTTGACCGCACGGACACCTACGCGAGTTGCGCTGACTTCTGCGCACGGTTGAACGTCGGTTGCACATCGGGCGTCGCGTGATTCGGCGCGGGTCGCAAGAAGCCGAGGCAATAGATCACCCCGTTGAGGAAGCCCCACGCGCGCACGTGACGAGCGGTTGTCGCCCACCGAGCCATGCGCGACATGTTCGCGACAGGCTGATGCCCCGACTCTCTCATGTGGCTCTCTGCCGAGTCGAACGCCGCGACCATTGCGGTTTTTACCGCGTGGGGCGAACAGCGCTCTCGTGACCTTCGGGCTGCAGCGTTGCCGAGCGACGCGCGGTGCTCGGGATCGGCAAGTAAGTTGAGAACCGCCTCGCCGAACGCGCGATCGGTTTCTGGGTCGCCATGCCTTGAGCTCCCGGGCTCGAGGAGGATTCCGTTCTTTTCGTGATCAATTTGGGCGCTAACACCCATGCCGTCGCTAAATGCAACCACAGGAGTTCCGCAGTTAAGCGCCTCACCCATCACGTTGCCGTACGTCTCGCTCAGCGAGGTGTGCACGAAAATATCGGCATGAGCGTAGTAGTCCGCCATCTTGGTGAAGGGCACTTCGCCCGGGAAAAATACGCTGCTCTCGCAGCCTTCTTCTACCGCAACCCGCTTGTAAAAGTCAGTGTCGAGGCCTTTTCCGAGAAGCGTGAGCGTCGCATCGGGGCGCTCTGGCAATATGTAACGTGCGAAGATACGAATTGCCCGGTCTTGCGACTTCTCGCGGGTGTGGCGGCCGGCGCAAAGCAAACGCGGGTGCTCGCCCGACGGAAGGAACGCCCGATACGGATCGTCGCCAATGCCCTTGTCGAAATATTCGGGCTGTACCGTGCGTGGGATGACGTGAATGGGCACGGTGACACCGCGCTCGCGCCAGTAGCGACGCAGGCCCTCGCTTAGAACGATGAGTCCGTCGCTCTCATTGTAAACTCGCTTGAACAAATTTTCGCAGGGACGCGTGAGCAGCGCATCGACCCCGGCGTGCACCGCGGGAATCTTCGAGAGACGCTCGGGAAGAAGCTCGTCGTACGCAGCCACGAGGTGCGTGGTGTTCACGCAAAGGACCGGAATGCCCTTCATCTCGCGAAGCCAGAGCGCGAACTCGAGCACAAGCGTAGTGGCTTGAGCGAAGCAGAGATCGAAGTCCCAGCGATCTGGATCAAAGATCCACGCAGCCGTCGGCACAGGCAAGTGGAGCCCGGGGTAGGTCATGAGCGGCACGCTCGGGAGCTCGACCGTTCCTGGCGGAAGCTCGCCGGGCTGCGTCTGGGGGTCGGCCGGGCCGATAAGCGTGACCTCGTGCCCGGCCTTCTTGAGCTCGTGGTAGAGGAAACGCGTTTGGAAAACCGCGCCATTGGCGTAGGGGATGCGGGTAAAGTCACTGACGATCGCGATCTTGAGCGGCCGACCGTGACGGGCCGCTAGCGCTACGAACGGATCGACCAACGCTTCAACAGATTGCGCTCGCGCTGCAGCAGGACCAGGAACGACACGTTGAAGATTCTCGATCTCACTGAGTTTTTTTCGAGCCGAGGTGGTGGGATTCGAAGCCATTTGACTCGTAGAGGACACATTCTGTGCCAACTCGGACACGAGCACCTCGTGGTCGCTCCTGGCCCACATGGCGGGCAAGAAGTCGCCGCACGCGCCGCCACGGGAGCGACGTCGCGCATCGTCAGAATTGGCGGGCCAACGATGCCCTACGACGATACGTACCACTGGTTGTTACGTATGGACAAAATTCGTGCCCTCGTTCGCGCAGAGGCGCCAGACGTCGTCGAGCACCATTCGCCGTATTTTGCGGCGCTTGCTGCGTCATTCTTGCGGCGCGACAGCTACGGCGTGCGCACGGCCTTCTGGCACTCGAACCACGTCGACACCTTTGCGCGGCCGTGGCTCGAGCGACGGTTTCCTGCCCGGGTAGCCGACCTCGTGCTCGAACCGGGTTGGGCGGCGGTGCGTTCGTCCTTTCGCGGCTGTGAAGCTGTTTTTACGGCCAGCCGTGCGGAATTTGCCACACTTGTCGTTCACGGTGTGAAGGGAGTTCACTGTGTCCCCTTCGGCGTCGACCGCGGCGAGTTTCGTCCGCGAGGCAACGCAAGTGTGATCCGCGCGCAATTGAACGTGGGGGCCGGCCAACACTTTCTTATCGCGGGCGGCAGACTCGCGGCGGAAAAACGTTGGGACGTCGCGATCGATGCGATGGGCCACCTGAGCGAGGCATTCAAGTTGATCATCGTCGGTGACGGACCCGAGCGCGCCCAACTTGAGGCACGCGCCGCTTCCCTTCCCCAAGGACGCGTGGCAATCGTTCCATTCGTCAAGGCACGGAACGACTTTGCCGAGCTCCTTTCAGCCGCCGACGCGTACGTGCATGCTTGCCCGTATGAAACGTTTGGACTCACCGTGGGCGAAGCAGTCGCCTGCGGCACTCCGGTGGTCGTACCCGATCGCGGTGGCGCCCAAGAGAGCGGTGCAGGCGGGGCGCATTTTCTCTATGCCGCCCTCGACCCGCAAGCCATGGCGCGGTCAATCGAGCTGGCGATCGCGCAAGGAGTGAAGCAACACGCGATCGCCCTTGCGGCCCATGCACGCGACGAGAACGATCACATCCTCGAGGTGCTTGCGACCTACGAACAACTTCTCGCGAAGCGCTCCGCTGGGCAACCGTCATGAAACTTCATGTATCGATTCACGATGTTTCACCTGCATACGAAGCCCAAGTATTTCACTTACTTGACCTTTGCCATGCCCGCGGAATCAAGCCTGCACTCCTCGTCGTTCCAAACTTTCATCAACGCGCGCCTCTCGCCGATGCGCCTACTTTCGTTGATGCGGTTCGCATGCTCGGAGTCGATCACGAGCTGTTCCTGCATGGCTATACCCATCGAAGCGCAGAAAGAACTGGCATGCGTGCTTTCGTCGATCAGCGCATCGTCTCCGCGGGTGAGGCTGAGTTCAGCAACTTGACGGTAACCGAGTGCGCAGCGCTTGTTGACGCAGGCGAGCGCGTGATGCGCGATCTTTCTCTTCGCATCGACGGGTTCGTACCCCCAGCTTGGACCATGCCCAAAGGGCTGGTCGAGGTGCTCGCCGCGCGCGGCTATGCGTACACCGAAGATCACCTCACAGTGCAGAGACCAAAGACGGGTGAGGTTTGGCCGAGCCTCGTCGTCAATTTTGCGAGCCGATCACAAACGCGTGCCATCACGACAACCGTATTTTCTCGGCTCTCGATGCTGCTCTCGCTTGGCGTGCGCACGCGCGTGGCGCTGCACCCAACGGACCTGCGGGTACCTTTTCTTCACAATGAAATCGCGCGCCTGCTCGATTGGGCGAGGGAGCAACAGATCACGGCCAGTGAGCAATTCTTGGCGGACTGAGGTCACGCGAGGGGCTGCAGATCGGCATCGGCATCACCATCGCTCGGTTTGGTGCGCAAGATGACGTGCAAGAGCGCCGGCAAGACGAGCACTGCGGCGAGCACGCACGCAACTTCGCCGCTCAGCGCGAGCAGCCCACACGACTGGAGCGCCTGGTTGTCCGCCACCAGGAGCGAGCCGTAGCCGACGGTCGTCGTGAAACTGCAGAGCAGCACTGCGCCTGAGACCCGGCGCACAGCGCCCTTCACGTCGCCACCGAGCAACCGCGCGCGATCGTAGATGTTGAATGGGTACTCAGAACCAATGCCAAATGTAATCGGCAAGGCAACGAAATTGAGAAAGTTGAGATGCACGCCAAAGCGGCTCGCACCGCCGACCAGCCACACGACACCCATCACGAGCGCCAGGATGACCGCAAAGGCGCCGCGAACACTGCGCGTTGCCGCGATGACCACGCACACGACGGCAACGAGCGAGACGAGCGACACCCTGGGGCCGTCGCGTTCCAGCGAACGAATCATCTCCGCAAAAATGGTGGAGCGACTTGCGGTTTGCACGAGCTGCCCGCCCTTCAGGACCACGTTGTCGGTTGTCTTGGCCATGCGAAGGACTGTCCGGCCATCGGAAAAAGAAACGTCCGCCTTGCGCGCGTGATCCCAATACCTCACGTAAAAGAGCGCTCCGAGCGATCCATTGGCTTCCTCAAAACGTCGACGCACAAGCGCGGGAAGATCATGGGCGACGATCGCGCGGAGCGACTCGGGTGGCCGTAGCTCCTCGACCTCCTTGCGATCGACCGGGCTCAACTCCGAGAGCACGCGCGGGGTTATCTTCCTTCGAATGCTCGCAAGCAGCTTGAGCTTGCCTTCCTGCTCACTCACCGCGCCCGGCAGGTAGTCGTCAATGGTGACAATCTCAGAAACGAGGCGCCCTTGGGGGTCCTTTCCGTCGCGTTCGAAGATCGCGGCTTTGACCGCTGCAACCTGCTCGCGCGAATCGGCCAACATCAGCGCACCCGCGATGTTCATCTTGCCCCCGAAGACCTCGTCGGCCTTGGTGCTCCAAGCGCCAACGCCGCCGTTCTCTTTTGACTGGCGCGAGCCAAGCTTGTCAAAATCGTATTCCCACGGGTCTCTAAGGAACTTGGGTACGTGCGTAGCGACCCAGCCGGTCATGACGATCGCCCCAAGCAAGATCGGATACCGCAAGCGATCGGTCGCCCACGCGAGAACACGCGTCACGAAACTGCGACTGCCGTCGGCAAGTAAGGGGCGCACCTTGTCGCGCAGGATCGCGGGCAGCTTCATCTGCATACGCTCGCCGAGAACGATGAGCGCAGGCACAACAGGAATCATTGTCAGCCACACCAGCAACATGCCGACAAAGCCGATCGCGCCGAACTGACTAAAGCCACGGAACTCAGTAATCGTCAGAGATCCGTACGCAATCGATGCGACCAGCGCGCCCACAAGTTCGGCACGAAACGCGCTGAGAACCGCCTGCCGTCGAGCGACGTCGGGCTCGACGCCACGCGCTCGGAACTCTTTGTAACGAGACAAGAGCACAATTGGATAGTTAATCCCGTTACCTAAAATGATCGCCCCGAGGAATGCTCCCGTGGAATTGAGATACCCGAAGCGCCACATCGCAAACGCGTACGCACAGCCGACGCCGAGGGCCGCTGGCAGAACGATCACAGGCAGCGCCCAGACCGATCGGAAGTAAACAAGGAGCGCAAGCACGACGAGGCCAAGAACCAGAAGCACTGCCCCCCGCGCCTCCGAGGTAATCGACGCCTTCTCCGCCGCAACGTTTGGGATGTCCCCCGCGTAGCCCACACGCAGAGCCGCGCTCGTTTGCTCGGACTTGACCGCTTCGGCGATTCCCTTCACGCGCTCAAGCAAACGATCACCGGCGCGATCGCCTATACCCACCGTCTTGGCGATGATCCGTAGCCCCATCTTGGTACCGTCAGCGGTTGCGAAATAACCTGACGGAAACTGGTCGAAGCGCGAGATGCGACTTTGGGCTTTCCCTCGCATTTCCGCGAACTTGGGAGCCGCATCAGAGGCGGCGCGCTTCACAGGTTCTTCATCATCGTCAGGGCCTAGGCCGCTCGCGCGCTGGATGCGCTCGTCAAGTTCCTGATCGATTGACTCGAGATCGGAATCAGAAGCGTAGAGCCATTTGTTCCTCTCGAAGAACTGACGTAAGTCCTTCGTGTCGCTTTCGATGAAGCCGATCGTATCGGGCTCGCACGTCGACACGCATCCCATGTCACCGGCGCAATTTGCCAGACACCCCTTGGCCGCGGCGTCGAGTGCGTGAAGCCGACGGGTAACTTCGTTGACGAAGCGCTCATTGCTGGACCGACTTGGCGACTCGACCACGATGATGAGGTTCGCCTCAGCGGCCACACGGGACCGTTGCTTCTCGTAGGCTCTAAAAGCGGCACTATCGCGAGGCAAGAGCTCGAGAATGTCACTCCGAAGGTCGAGTCTCGACGCGTAGGTCCACGTGCCAGCGAGGAGCAGAAGCGCGCTCATCAGTATCCACCACGGCGATGCCCCGGCGAAATCGACGATGCGTACCAGCACGCGCTTCATCGCGCCCCTTCGAGCGTGCGGTGAAAACGAAGACGGGCCCGCAGCGCGACGAACATGCCGAGCGCGACGAGGGTATGAACGCATGTCGTCCCGAGTGCGAGACCGCGCAGACCCAAGAGAGGAAGGAAGAGAAAGTTGAACCCCACGTTGGACGCCGCGTTCAGTATCCCGAGCGGAATCATGATCCGCTGATTCTGCAGGGCTACATTCGCGCGCGCGAGCACGAGCAGCCAAGCGAAGGGCACGGCCCCAATCGCGCCATACGGCAACACGCGCGCCATCTCTGCGACGGCTCCACTATCCATAGCTCCGTGCAAGAAAAGAGCACGGCACAGGGGCTCTCGCCAAGCGCATAGCGCAGCCGCAAGCACGCCCGCGGACACCGTAGCCACCACGAGTCCCTGCCTTAGCGTCCGCGCAAACTGCGTGAAGTCCTTGCGGGCGGCCTGCGCCGAGAGCTTCGCAAGGAGCGGAGTGAAAAAGACCGCTTGCAACACAGAGCCCGGAATGGAGGCCAGATCGAGCGCGTATTTCAAAATGGTACCGCCGCCGCTCAGTTTCGACGACGCCGCCATGACTTGGTCAATAATGGGATTGACTCGTGTGATCGTAGAACCAATGGCCTCACGCCCGGCGAGCGCGCTGAACCTCGAAACCAGCGCATGCTCGTCAAGTCGTGGAATGATCCATTCGCTTTCCCTTCGGTGCCAGTCTGCCAGCGCAAGAAGCAGCGCGCATGCTTCACCGAACGCAAACGCCCAGGGCACGACGTGAATGCCAAAGCGATCCTTGCCCACGAAGATTAAGCCAATCGCAACGGTTGTGCCGACCCCCGTTACAAGAGGGGGAGTCCCAAACCACCCGCGAGCATTCAGGAACCCGCAGAGACACGCGCGATAGGCCGTGAGAAATGCAAAGAGCGAGAACCCCAACAGAAGCCAATGCGGCGACGGAAACGACGGCGCGAACAGATGCAACGACACAAGGCCGACTGCCCACAATGCAACCAAAATACCCGCTGACACAAGCAGCGTTCGGGCAAGGAGCGCTCGCGCAAATCCGCTCACTTCACTAGGCGACTGTCGATGCAACTCGGCGACCACCGGAATGATCGCGGAATCTTGGTAGGCGGCAACGATGAGCGACGTGAGAAATACAACCAGCGCGGATACGATATAAAAAATGTCGGTCGACAGCCCACGTCCGAACCATTGCGCGAAAAAGAAAGGCACCAGTGCTTCCAGGCCGCGGAAGACGACCTGAAGTGGCGCAAGAAGGAGGGCAGCGCGTCTCAGAGAAACGTCACCGTCAACACTATTGACCATCTGCAGCCCGGGGGCGGGCAGCCGCGCGACGAAGTTCCTCCGCGATGCGGTTGGCGTGGGGTAGCGCATCAAAGTGTTCGAGCACGCGCTGCCTACCCAGTCGGCCATGTTGCCTCGCCAACGCGGGGTCTTGAACGTAACGGGCGATCGCCTCGGCAAGCCCTGGAACGTCGGGTGGGTCGCCCTTCACCAACAGCCCTGTCTGCTCGTGAATCACCATCTCAGAGATGCCGCCATTGTCGAATGCGACGACAGGCTTCTCAGCGGCCATGGCCTCGAGCACCGAGCGAGGCAGCGGATCGACGTACACGCTCGGAACGACCGCAACGTCGAAGTCGAGCAGCATCGGCGCGATGGGCGCAACGTAGCCCGTAAAAAGCACTTTGTGCTCGATGCGCAGCGTGCGTGCGAGCGCCTTGCATTCGTCAACGTGATTGACTGCTACATCCTCTGGTGTATCTCCGAGGACGACAAACGTGGCCCTCTTGCGAAGCGCCTCTGGAAGGATTTCGAGAGTCCTGGCCGCCGCCTGGACAAACTCGACGAAGCCCTTGCGCGGAAGAATGCGACCGTACGTACCGATCACAAATGCGTCAGCTGGAATGCCGTAGCGCGTTCTCAGCTCAGGGTCGCAGCTTGCGGGCGCATACGCACTGGCATCGATCGCATCGTGCACGATGCGCACCTTCTCGCGGCAGTGGTCGAAGAAGTGCGACACCGGCTTTGATACGCAGAGCACCGAGCGCACGGCAGCACCGGCCGACAATGCGCGATGAAGCGGCACAAGCGGCTTGCCGAGACTCGAATAGAAAACGTGCCACACGACGGGTACGCCGACGAGCCCACCGAGAGCCGCGCCCGCGAAATTGGCACTCGTGCCGTTGCAAAAGATCACGTCGTAAGCTTCGCGGCGAATGCGGCTTGCAAGCTTCGCCATACCCACCGTCGCACGCAGCGTGTTGCCCGAGAGGCGTAGCGCTTTGAGCGTCGTCGGGGCCGAGAAGTCCTCTCGCACCATCGCGCGCGTCCACGGCTCGAAAGGATTCTCGATGAGGCCCGGCTCAAAAGTCAGGGCATCGACCACGCGGTCGCCAACGAGGAGGTCGCTCACTACGCCGGGACGAGGCAACACGACGCCGCGAAAAAACTCTTTCTCGTCAAGAAACTTGAGAATCGCGTGGAGCGTGCGCCCGGGACCACCATTACGAGAAGTGTCATTAAGAAAGAGCACTTTCACTGGACGCGGAGGCATAGCGGCAACGGTAGTCATAGGTGCGGACGAGCGGCGAGCTCTTCGTACAGGCTTATGTAACTTTCAACGGTTCGTTCGCACGAAAATTGCGAAAGAACGGCTTCGCGCGCGGCCATCCCCATTTTTCTGAGCTCGACCCGATCGAGGTGAGCAAGCGTTTGACCAAACGTCCGTGGTGACGAGCTGCCGACGAGAAACCCGGTAACCC
>CAMBEV010000073.1 GCA_945865595.1 Nannocystis exedens
AACTGGGAATCCCCGCTCGGCGACGGCGCGGCGATGGCCGAGGGCGGCAGTAAGGGAGGCAGTCAAAACCCCGCCTACAACGATCAGACGGGCGTCTTCGACTACACCAAGTTGAAATATGCAAGCACGCTCAACGTCGTAAAGACCGGCACCGCCATCAACGGCGGTTTCTACATCGACGTCAACTCGAACGGGGTGTTCGACACTGGCACTGACTTCCAAACGTTTCCCATGTTCGACGAACCCAAGACCAAGGCTTACTACTCGGTGGGGATGGTCAACGCCGCTGCCCAGAAGGGCATCGTCCCCACGTCGCCGCCGTCGCACCTTGCGGGCAGTGCCGAAACGATTGCGTGGTGGTCGATGCGCGATGCGGCGAACAACATCAAACAGGCGCTCGTCAACTTTCCGAACTTGTTGTTCATCGTCGAAGCCTCGGCTGAAGATCACGTTCAAGTGGCCGCCGATCATCCCCACGTCTTTGCCCAATACGATGGCATGCGCTCCAACGGTGGCCTATTCGTAAGGCTCTGCGCGGACCGCGCGTACGTCGAGGCTGCCGCTGGCAAGAGCGTGCCAACAGCGGTCGACAACACCGCAAACGCGGCATTCACGCGAGCGACACTGCGCAGCAACGTGAACCCCGAAACCGTTCAGACCGGGGTCGCCCTTCGCGCCGCTGCAAGCGAACTCGCGGACCGAGCCGAAACCGGCAACAAGACAACCAACTTGACGGCCATCATCACGCCATAGTTGAACGCAAACAGCTTGCGCAGCACCGAAGCGCCGCGCAAGCCGTTTGAAATGAACGTCAGTTTTGTTGACTAACTGTCAGCCTTGGTCACTTCGTGATGCTTGCGACCACCGTGACCTCAGAGCCCGATGCCATTGGGCGTGCACGAACATAGTAGGTCGCGCCGCCTGCTGGCGCCTTCACGGTGCAGGTCTCGGTCGACGTTGCGCCGGTCGACTTGCAGTCGAACCTGGCGGTGGTCGGCTTGTAGCCCTTCCGGACGTAGAGGTCGGCGTTGCCGGTGCCGGTCATCTCGAGCGTGAGGGTCTCGCCGGTCTTGAGGCCGACCGTTGCGTAGGTCGAGTATGCGCTGAGGCGCTTCTTGTCGATCAGCGTCGTCACTGTTGCGACGGGAGCGGGCGCCTGTGCCGCAGAGTTGCTCAGCTCGAGCACGTTCGCGAACGTGATCTTACCCTGCGCAACGCTGCCGGTTGGATTGCCGGTGGGCCACCAGAGGAAGTCCGGGTGACCGGTGCGACTGTCGCCGACCCACTCGCCACCTTGAATGCGGCCATCCGCGTCCGCTTCAAGGATGTAGTGGTAGTGATCGGTCGCAGTGTACGCATCAGGACTCGACGCCTGACGGCTTGCACGAGGCTCGCGGATGTACCGGAAGTCGACTTCGACCTCGTAGAAGCGCGAAGCGGTCGTGTTGTAGCTGTACGCAACGTCGCCGACCTTAGGCTTCGCGACGGTCAACGCGGCCTTCGCGGGCGTCGTCAGATACTGCTCGTAGTTGGCGATCAGATAGTGAACGAGGTCGCCCTTCTTGACAGTAAGCTTGCATTCCTCTTCGGAACCCCAGCGAGTCGACGCGCAGTCCTTCTCTGTTTTCGAAGCTGCGGCTCCACGTCGCACGTAGAGATCCGCGTTGCCCGACCCGGTAAGCCGGAAGGTAATGTCGCCGTCCTCGAGGGCCGCGTAGACGCCCGTTTGGCTCTCGTCTTTCTTGTACTCGCGCTCCTTCTGAAGGCTAACGATCTCGATATCGAGGCCAAGCAACTTGACGGCTTCGGCCTTGGTGATTTGCTTCAGCTTGTTGTCCACCGCGTTGGTGACCTCGAAGTCGCGCACGGGTTGGTTCCAAACCTCGTCGTCGAACGTACGGTCGTAGACCAGGGCCTGGCTGCGCATGCCGAGAAGATTCGAGATGACGACGTGGAATGCGCCTGCGTTGATGTCGCGACATTCGGAGTTCGACGATCGACCGAGCGTGTCGAACTCAACTGCCACCGGAGACTCAGAGTTGTGGTCGCGATTGCAGCGCTCACCGATGAACTTCGTGGGAAGCCCTCGGCCGTAGGCAAGCGACATCAAGGCTTCAATGTCGGCCGCGTAAAAGGTCACGCCGTTCTTCGTGACCGGCTGCTGGAACTGCGGCTGGCTGATCGCGTACGGCGCCCAACCGTGACAGACGCCCCACCACAAAGGAATGCAGCGACCCTTGGTTTCGCCGGTTGGAATGGCGCAGATGGAACCGTCTTTTTGCTCTGCGCAATCGTTCGCAACGGTGCACTCTTTGCGGTTCGTTTGCCCGCGAATACCCGTGTCTTTCGAGACGGCGAGCCCTACGTCGGCAATGCCGAAAGCCGCGCCGTACTTCTCTGCGGGAGAGAGCGTGTCTTTGCCGTCCCACCTCGAGTTCACACTGTCATGGGCCGTCGGCCAGTAGTAGCCGGGAATTGGCGCCGTCTTGGGCCCGCCGCTCAGCGGAAGAGCGTCAACTTCGTAGACGAATGTCGAGTCGACGTACGCCGGGTTGTTCGAGGAGTTCCACCTCTCTGCCGAGTCAACCTCCTCAGAATCGTGGCCGTCCGGAGCCTCAGATGAGCATGCGGCACCGGAAAGTGCGCAGATCCCCGATAAAACGAACCCAATCACCGAATAACGTCGAAAACTCATGACAATCCCTCCACGTGGCCAACCCATCCCTGGTGAACCCCCAAGGTCCAACGTAAGGAGGGGTAGCAGCAGGTGGGACACGCGCAAGGGCAGGCAGGCCGTTTTTGTCCGGGCAGCCGGTAACTTCGCCAGGATGAGCTCGCGGGCTTATCGGCGCTGATACTCGATGCTCCCGCCGAGGTGCCCAAGGGCGCGCGCCTCAAGACACGCAGGAGAGCCCGGCTCGACGACGCGGCAGTCATCGCCACGAACGGCGTAAATCGCGCACGGGAATTGACCAAGCACCGACACGTCGAGCGCAGCGCAGCGATGCCCGTCGTTGTTCATGAAGCGCATGAATGGCGGCTTTTCTTGAAGAACCGTCAAGCGCCTTAACACTTCGGGTCCCATGCGCGCTTCATCGCTTTCGAGCAGATGGACGGTCTCACGAGGATGATGGCAGCAGCGTCCGCAGCCGACACAGTCGGCCCCGTCAGGGTCGGGCTCGCCCGCGATCGGCGATAAGTTTCTAGGCATGATGGTGGGCCAGCGTTCGTCCTTGCTTGAGGGTGCTCAATGGAAGTCTCGGCTCATGCTTGGAAACCGTTGCTGCTCGATCGGTTCGAGGCGCGTGACGATGACGTAGAGGACGTCTCCGTCCCTTTCGGTTTTCCCGTGAGCCATCAGCAAAGAACGGGTGGTGGCGACGGGGCGAAACTTTTCAAAGATGTGGGCGTAGAGGATCAAATTGATGAATCCCGTCTCGTCTTCCAGGGTGATGAAGACGACGCCGCTAGCGGTTCCTGGTCGTTGCCGGCAGATGACCATTCCGGCAACCGAGGTCAGGTGCCCGTGGGGCACTTTCGCCAATTCATGCGAGGACTTCACGCACTGGGGCAGCTGAGAACGCAAGAGACGCATCGGATGGTCGGTAATCGACAGACCCGTGGATTCGTAGTCCAACAGCAGTTGTGCCGCGCGGGTCAGCGGTGGCAAGGTCGGAAACGGATCTCCCAGCTCGGCTCCTTCAAAGAGAGAGCCCCGTGGCGAGTGGGGTGCGTGGACCTTCCAAATGGCCTCCCTCCGACCGCTCGCCAGCGGGCTCAACGCACCTGCCTCGGCCAAGACTTGAAGCTCGTTCTTCTTGAGCGAAGCACGCGACGCAAAGTCCTCGATGCTGGTGAAGGAACGGGTGCGGCGTGCGTCTTCGATTCTCTTTCCCGACACTCTGCCAAGACCCCTAACCTGCCGCAGCCCCACGCGCAGAGCCGCAGCTTCGTCGGGGTCTCGTTCAATGGTGCAGTCCCAATCGCTTCGGTCGACCAGAATGGGACGCACTTCGACTCCGTGTTTTTGTGCGTCCTGCAAGATGGTGGAGACGGAGTAAAAGCCCATGGGTTGGCTGTTGATCAGAGCCGCCGCAAACTCTGCTGGATGATGCACCTTAAGCCAAGCACTGGCGTAGACGAGAAGGGCGAAGCTGGATGCATGACTCTCTGGAAAGCCGTACTCGGCAAAGCCGCGGATCTGTTCGAAGAGGCGTTCTGAGAACTCTGCGGAGATGCCTCGCTCTGCAAAACCACGAGCCAGTCGTGCCCGATGACGTTCTAGGCTTCCTGTTCTTCGCCAAGCCGCCATGTCACGTCGGAGCTGGTCGGCCTCACCTCCGGTGTATCCTGCACCGATAATGGCGATCTGCATCACCTGCTCTTGGAAAAGCGGCACGCCCAGAGTGCGGTTCAAGACGGGATCCAGCGCAGGATGCGGCGAATCGACTGCCTCTTCTCCGCGTCTCCTCCGCAGGTAGGGATGGATCATACCTCCTTGAATGGGTCCGGGACGCACGAGGGCTACTTCAACCACGAGGTCGTAGAAGCGCCGTGGCTTGAGTCGGGGCAACATCGCCATCTGTGCGCGACTCTCGATCTGAAAGACGCCCACTGTGTCTGCCCGGCAGAGCGCCTCATAAACGACGGGGTCTTCGGGAGGGATCTTGGCTAGCCGATCGATGGCGGTCGGCGCCTGCACGCGAGCATCATGCTGCGACAGCTCGAGTGCTTTGCGAATAGCGGTAAGGATTCCGAGCCCAAGGACATCCACCTTGAAGAATCCGAGGGTATCGAGATCGTCCTTGTCCCACGGGATGACCGTTCGGCCCGGCATGGTGGCGGGCTCGACGGGTGCCACCTCCACCAGCGGATTTGCCGACAAGACGAAGCCTCCCACGTGAATCGAGAGATGCCGCGGGAAGCCTTGAATGGCACGAGCCATGGTCAGCACCCACTCGATGCGGCGATCTTTTGCGTCGAATCCGGCATCTCGCAGTCGTTGGGACGCGACCTCGTCCAATTTGTCCGACCAGCTGACCACGGAACTCAAACGGTCGACCTGTTCGAGTGAAAAGCCGAACACTTTTCCCACCTCGCGCAGTGCCGACTTGCCTCGGTAGCAGATCACCTCACTCACCATGGCGGCGTGGTCGCGACCATACTTATCGTAGATCGCCTGAATGACTTCTTCACGACGTCCATGTTCGAAGTCCACATCGATGTCAGGGGGCTCGCGCCGCTCTGCCGAAAGAAAACGCTCGAAGAGCAAGTTGGCGCGAGCTGGATCGACCGCCGTAATCCCCAGGCAATAGCAAACCGCGCTGTTGGCGGCGCTCCCTCGACCCTGGCAGAGAATGTCGCGTGCTCGTGCCATCTCGACAATCTCGCGCACACTCAAGAAGTAGGTTGCAACCTTCAAGCGAGCGACGAGGTCTAGTTCCTTCTCGATCTGCGAAGTCACACTGCTCGGCAAAATTTCGCCGTAACGGTTTTGTGCACCGGCGTAGGTCAAGCGACGCAGCCGCGCATCGGGGCTTTCTGCCAATGCGGTGGAGTCGCCAATCACGTACGGGAACTGATACCGGAGATCGGTGATTCGAAAGGTGCAGGCATCGGCAACCTGGCGAGTCCGTTCGATCCATTCGGGATGGTCGGCGAAAAGCGTCAGCACTTCTTCTTCGCTCTTGAGATGAGCCTCTGCGTTGGAGGTCAGTGCGCGACCTGCTTCGTCCAAGGTGACGCACTCACGAATGCAGTGGAGGGTGTCGAAGACGAGCTTGTCTTCTCGGGTGGCGTAGCGAACTGCATTGGTTGCGCAAATCGGCATTTGAAACCGGATGGCCTGCGAGACGACCCATGCCAAGCGCAACGGATCCATCCCGTCTATGTGCCGATGAATGGAGAGGCTTAGGCGTTCCCCGAAGGCCTGTCGAAGCAGGTGCAGGTCATTTTCGGATGCATGAGGCATGGGCGGGACCAGCGCCCAAAGGCCCGCAGCATGTGCGCAGATGGTCTCGACCGAAACGCCCGCGTGAGCATTGCGCGGCACGCCCTCCTCTGATTTTCTCGGCGCGCCTTTGACATGACGACGGTGCGATTCGGTCAAGATGCGGCACAGATTGGTGTACCCGTCGTGATTCTCCACCAGGACCACCAATGAAGCTTGAGGGTCGAGCGTCAGCTCGCAACCGACAACCAAACGGATGCCTTGTTTCTCCGCCTCCTCATGGGCTCGAACGATGCCGTAGAGACCGTCGCAGTCGGTGACAGCGATGGCGTCATAGTTGAGATCACGGGCTCTCTTGATCAGTTCTGCGGGAGAAGATCCTCCTCTCAAAAACGAGAAGTTCGATCGCGCGTTCAGCTCGACATATTGGGTTCTGGGCGGGGTCATCTCAGTCCACCCACCCTCGGATGGAAATGATATTCTGAACGTGATCGCATTCGACCCACGCCACCGCAGGCACCGCGTCTATCCAGGCTGTCCCGTAATCACGTTGAGTGAGTCCCCGATCCCACCACTCGCCGGCTTCAAGGCGAGCTACCCATCGGACCTTCACTGAGTTGGGCGCGGAGCTGGTCACGAGGTTCGGGCACGAGATGGGTTTCGAAAGCCACCGTGTGGGTTCCAACGCTCCCGATAGCAAGGCTCCTGCGTGGGAGTCAGGTGTGGCGAGCCCAAGGCGGCCTAGCGCACGAGACGCATGCAGTGGAACCAGGCGCGAACGCTGCTCTGGCAACCACCGATTGGTGAGGTGCAACGTCCCCACGCTGCCTGGGCCAAGAGCCGCTTCGATTTCAGCCGCCAGGCGCGGAATCATTCGCTCCGCCTTGGCTTCGGGAACGAAGAGGTGGAGCTGTGATCTCTGACGAGGAACGGTTTCTATCCCGCGCAGTTTGACGGACAGGATGGGGGCTTCAATCGTGTAGGAATCAAGTCGTGCTCGTATAACCCCAAGCACCTCTGCCGCCTCACTCAAAGGCGTCGAGAGCGCGAGGTTCAACACTGCCCGTGGAGCTGTTGTCTTGCCTCGAGCGTCGGGCGCCATGGCGCGATCGAGATCGAAGACAACTTCGAGTTGGGTGATCGCCATGGCACGCCCAGCGACGCGGGCAGACAAGCCGGCGCACAGCCTCTTCATGACAAACAGGAGTGCTTCGGTGGATTCGATGCCGTATTCCAGCGTGACCGCCTCCTCGGGAACCACTGGAGGCACGTGCGGAGTCAATGGGGTGCGGTCATCTCCAGCAAGAAGCGCCATGATCTGGGGCGCTGCCGCTCCAAGCCGCAGGCCGAGCGACGAACGCGGCACGCGCGCGAGATCCCCCACGGTTTCGAGTCCTAATTTGGCCAGCCAGTGAATCGCATCCTCTGGTAAAGGCAGCGAACGTAGGGGGAGCGGAGCCAGAGCTGCTGCGTTGCCTCTGGGCGCGACAACCGTTTCGGATTTCTCGTATTGAGCAACCGCCAGCGCCACCATCGCGCCATCCGCAATCGCGACCTTGCAAACGTGATGCATGGCGCTGACATGCAGTCCGATTCGCTTTACGAGGGTCGGCTCTCCATTCGGATCCAGCGATGAGCGGTGCAAGTGAGCGCAGCCCGTTACGTCCACCCAGACGGCGTTCCTTTCCAGAGCAAAGGAGGTGGTGATACCGAAGATGAGAAGACTCTCAGCGATGCGAGCCAGTGCGTCCTGAACCGCGCCCATCTCTGAACGCACGCATTCGATGCGTAGGTTCGCGAGAAAGACAGCGGCAATCCGGCGCACGGCTCAACCCGCCATCGGAAACAGGTGCAAAGAGGGTCGGTCTTGCAGCAGGACCGTCTTGACCAAACCTCCTCGACCGTATCGATCCTTTCCGATTCGCACACGGATGGCTTCGGGGGCTCTCTCTAGCTCTAGTCGAAGGGCGACGGGCAAGGGAGCCGAATGGGTTTTTCGTGCATCGGTCAGGAGGAGGACGGTGGAGCCTCCCTCAGCTGCCAGTAGCGCCAGCTTGCGCACGAGAACTTCGCGTGAGCGATCGTGCTGAGGTCGCGTGCCACGTCTGTGATCTTCGGCGGCGCCACCTACAGGATCGTCGTCGAGCACGATGACGGCAAAGGCCTTCGCGCGCGCCATCTTGACCGCCATGCGCCAAACGGTCGCGTAAAGAAAGCTGCGCGGTGGACGCACGATGAAAAGTCGATGCAGTTCAACGCCCGCCATCACGACGCCGGGGGCGTAAAGGGTTCTGGTTGGATCAATCCACGCGCACCAGGCACGGGAGTCCTTGCGCTGCGCTGCTTGAATCGCCGCAAGCGCCACCATGGTTCCGCCGCCCAGTGAGAAAGGTGCGGACAGTTCAACAACCCCGTGGGGTAGTCCGCCGTCTGGAAGCAGCGCATCGAACTCGGCCCAGGAGAGGGCGAGGGAGGGTTGTCGCAAGGGAGGCTGGTTGCACGAGACCAAGGCGTTCAGCCTTTGACGAACCTCATCGAGTGCGGAAGAACCTGCCATAGTACTGAACATAATACCAGTATGTCCGGCGCTTGGCAACAGCAATTGCTACGCTGGTCGCTCAGCGAAACCGGTCGGTCGCTTCAACTGCATCCTGCCGTAAACCCTACCGCCCCGGCATCCCTCGTCCGTCCGCCTCGGCGAGTGCGCGCAAATCGCCGCATTCGTCGAGCGGCAGTAAATGTCGCTCCTCTGGATCACTTTTCACGTTGAAGCACCGCCATCCGCCGGTCTCGTCTTCGGTCGAGAACAGCTTGTAGGGGTACCGCAAGGCGCCCCAGTTGCGGGTGGCGCACGAGAAGAGCGCGCTACAATTCGTAAGCACCGTAGCGACGTTTTGCGGCGTGCCTCCGCGAAGTAGGCTCGTGCCCTTCATCCAGCGACGCGCTTCTCGAAAGGGATCACCTTCTGCCAGCAATGCAAGCATCGTCGGCGCAACGTCGAGCATCGTGCGAGGCAAGGCCTCGAGTTTTCTCAGTTCGATGATCTCGTCTTCACTCAGCATGCCGGGAGGCGCGTCGATAAAGAACGGCACGTGAATCTCCTCTTCGTAGAGGCTCCACGTGTGACCGAGCTGGCCGCGCTCATAGATCTGCTCGCCGTGATCGGAGACGTAGACGAGCGCCGTGCGCTTTCCTTGTGGCGTGGCCCGAAGGTCTCGCACAAACTCAGCCACCGCATGATCCTGGCGCAAGATCGCATCGCGGTATCGCGCCAGGTGCGTGTCGGATTCGCTTCCGCCATCGGGCTCGTCTTTTTGAAGTTGGTCGCTAAACGGCTTGTTCTGGTCGTCGATCCAATAGGGAAAGTGTGTGTTCGAAAAGTGCACCACGATGAAAAACGGATCGTCAAAGTTACGAATGGCATCGAGCGCTCGCTTCATCACGAGCGCATCGTTCGCGCCTGCTTGGTAGGTCGCGTACGGCTCGATCTGTGTGCCGTTGGCCGCTACATCGAGAGGCACGCTCTCAAGCCACCTGCCAAAGTTGGCAAAGAGCATGTTGTGCGCCGTAAAGTAACCCGTCTTGTAACCAATCGCGCGCGCGTACTCCCACAGAAGAGGCGCCGTCAGAAGGTCGTGTCTCGACGACGTGGGGTGCGTACCGCTCCATAGAACCGGTAGCGACAGTGCTGTCGTGGAATCAACGGCGCGGAACTCGCGCAAGCCAAAGCGCGAAGGCAAGGCCGCGTTGAGCTCGGGCATCGCCTTGCAATCGGGAACGTACGCACTACACGCGTCGCTTGCTCGCACCGATTCGTTCACCAACATGACGACATTGAAGCCTCGCCTTCGAGGCGCCTCGATGACGGGCACCGCGGCCGGACTGCGCGCATCAGGAAGATGTGGCAGCTGTGTCATGATGTCTTCCTTCGTGATCGCCGAATCGATCCGTGCAGCGATGGCGCGAAGAAAAAGAACGTCTGGAGGCGCGCCGTTATCCCAACCCGCCGTCGGAGCGCCGCGATGCCCGATCGCGCAAAACAATATTAGTGAAGTTACCAATGAGAGCGCCGAGAAAATCGGGCGCGATTTAGTCCGCTTCGCAACAAATGTCACAGCCCAAAGAAGCGGCGCAACCAGAAGCATCGCAGGCAACCACGCGTCGAACGCCGGTCGGGGCAACAGCGACGTACCCATGCGAATCACGCGTTCGTTCAGGTAGGTGCCGTAACGAAGCGCCGTGTGGATCTGCGCACCCACGAGCACGGCGATCGCAACGGCCATGACTCCGCGCACGACCAGCGCGCCGAAGCCTCGAGCCCAAATCGCTGCGATCCAAAGCAGCACCCACGCGAGCGAGACCACAGCTGCACGTTGCGCGTACTGCACCGTGGCCTCGCGCGTAAACTCGCGTAGCAGAGGCGCACGCAGGAACCCATCGATGCCGATCACCGCGGGACCGATAAGGAGCCCCACCATCGGCCATGCACGCACGCGAAATCTCAACAAACCAGCTGCATGCTACGCTAACTTTATGAAACTCATCGTTACGCTGCAACGCGATGAATCAGGCGTGATCGTCGCCGAATGCCCAGCGATTCCAGGCTGCGTGAGCCAAGGGCATACCGAGGAAGAAGCGCTCACGAATATCCGCGAGGCTATCGTCGGCTGCCTCGAGGTGAGAGCCGAGCAGGGGCTCCCCCTCACCGTGCGAACGGCAGAAGTCGAGGTCGCAGTTGCCTGAGCTTCCCGTCGTTTCGGGTAGCGAGGCCCGACGGGCCTTTGAACGCGCCGGTTGGGTGTTTCGGCGCCAGGTGGGTAGCCACATGATTCTGACAAGGCCAGGGAACACCGCATCGCTCTCCATCCCAAACCACCGCGAGCTTGCGCCTGGGACGCTGCGGGCACTGATTCGCTGCGCTGGCATGACGGTCGAATCGTTTCGTACTGCGCTGGGGCGCGGCTGACCGTCGGAAACGCGAAAACGCGCGGCGGCTACTGCGGCTGAGCGCGCTTGTCGCAGTAGCGACCGACCGTCTCGAAGAGCGCTTCCAACTTGACGGGTTTCGCCAGGTACCCGACGAACGGGTGGCTTGTCGCTTTCACCGGCGCCCTTGCGTCGGCCGTGACAAGGACCACGGGGACCGCGGAGAGCGTGGCATCCTTCGCTACTTCATCCATGAACTGCGGCCCGTTCATCGGGGCCATGTTCCAGTCGAGCAGAATCACCGACGGCAACGGATGCGACCGAAGGTAATCAAGCGCCTCCTGCCCGCCGCTGGCTTGCTCCGTTTCATAGCCCTCGCCGGTCAGAATATCTTGGAGGGCCTCCCTGATATCGGCATCGTCATCAACGACAAGTACGGGTCCTTTACGACTCGACGGCATGATGTCCCTCGCTCGGTTGCTGCTGCGGCTCTATCGGGAGGCGAACCGTGAAGACCGAACCCTGGCCTGCCGTGCTTTGAACTTCAATGGTGCCCGCGCTCGCTTCGACGATTTGCCGCGTGATCCATAAGCCGAGCCCGAACCCGCCGAATTCGCGCGTCGCCACGGCACGCTCGAAGCGCTGGAAGATCTTCTTCTGGTGCTCTTCATCGATGCCGATGCCATGGTCGGTGACCCGAAGAACAGCGACCTTCCCATCGACACGGAGCTCGACGCTTATCGGTTTCGACTGCCCGTACTTTACGGCGTTTCCTAGCAAGTTCGTGATGACTTGATCGAGGCGCACGCAATCCCAATGGCCGTTGACCTGCGTCTCGCCCTGGATTGAAATGGTGCTATTCGCGTTGGCATTCGCGTCAGCGAAACGTGCCGCAACCTCCCGCAACAGCTCGGCTAGATCGCAGGGCGCGGGCTCGAGCTGAAGCTTTCCAGCCGCGATCCGCGACACGTCGAGCAGCTCGTTAATCAGCCGTTCCATCCTCAGCCCGCTGCCGAGGGCTTTTTCAAGCCGCTCGGTTACGGGTGCCGCAGGGTCTTTTCGCACCGCGCGCTGGATGCCCTGAAGCTGAAGCAGCAACGCTGCCAGCGGCGTCTTCAGCTCGTGTCCTGCGATCGACAAGAAGTCTTCCCTCACTTGGACCGCCCCCTTCAAATCTTGACGCAGCTTGGCGCCCTGAATCGCGGTTGCAGCTCGCCAGGCGAGGTCTTCGAGAAGTGTTTGCTCGTCGCGTGTGTACGGCCGACCCGGTGTGGTGCGTGCGACTGCGAGGCTGCCGATGATCGTGCCGCGGTCTCGTAGCACGACGGCCAGCAGGCTATGCACCGCGAACGCCTCGGCGAACGGCCGGGCGCGAAGCGGCAACGACGCGACAAACGCTTCGTGCGGGACGACCGGCACGACATACGGCTCGCCCGTCAGGACGACGCGACTCGTGGGCCCCTCCCCGACTTGTTCCCTTCGCGCTGCGAGCAGCTCGCGTAAGCACGCCAGGGCCTCGGGATCGTTGTGATCAATCGCGCCAACATCTAGGTACTGCCGA
>CAMBEV010000074.1 GCA_945865595.1 Nannocystis exedens
ACAACCGCCGCGAGGAGCCACACCCCGTGCAGGATGGCCGACAAGCGCGTTTTGGCACCGGCCTCGACATTGGCAGAGCTGCGGACGATCACGCCGGTCATGGGAAGTCCGCCGACGAGACCGCAAATCGCATTCCCGACGCCTTGTGCGAGCATCTCTCGGTCGTAATTGGTGCGCTCTCCGCCGTGCATGCGATCGGTCGCGGTTGCGCAAAGGAGCGTTTCGGCGCTCGCAACCACGGCGAGTGCCACAGCGGCCCCAAGCACGCGGAAATCGAGGAGTTTGGCGAGCGCGTCAGCCGTGGGAAGTTGGATGCTGCCGAGCAGGCTATCGGGCAGCACCACGTGTGCGACCGGCCCACGCAATACAGTATCGGCGATCGTGGCCACGACAATGCCGACGAGGGCTCCGGGGATGGCCTTTAGTTTGGGCAAGCGCCGGGCGACGATGCCATTCCACAGCACGATGGTCGCAATCGTCAGCACACCGAGAAGAGCCGCGTCATCGTGCGGCGTATCCTTGTGGGGGACGACGCCCTTCCACACGGCTGCCGGCAGGCTGATGAGGTTCGCGAGGCCGCTTCCCTTTGGCTTGTCGTCCACCATGACGTGGAACTGACTTGCAAAGATGAGGACGCCAATCCCTGCCAGCATCCCAAAGATGACCGACGGCGGGACCGCCTGAAACCAGCGTCCGAGGCGGCCAAGGCCTGCCGCGATTTGGAGAACGCCTGCGACAAGCACAATGGGACCAAGGGCTGCGAGCCCATAGGTCTGCACGAGGTCCCAAACAATCACGGCAAGCCCTGCTGCCGGACCGCTCACTTGCAGGGGCGAACCGCCGATGAGGCCGACCACGATGCCGCCAACGATGCCCGCGATCAAGCCTGCGGCGGGTGGCGCGCCCGAGGCGATCGCGATGCCCATGCAAAGCGGAAGCGCGACGAGGAACACCACAACGGAGGCGAGGACATCCTGGGCGATCGTGTCGTTGCTGCGCGCGCTCGTCGTCATCGGCTCACCCGTTGCTTCGCCCAGTGCTTCTGGGCCTTCGCGACGGCTTGAGCTACGCCCTCGGCGCGCTGGGCATCCTGTGCGACGACCTCCTTTAGCGCCGTGATCCGGAATGGCATTGGACCATGATATTCAGAGTATTGACTCTTCAACATTACATCTATGTCAGGTGGTGCATCGCTGCGGCCGCGCACGCTGACACGCACGCAGCGAGCCCTGGGTCGGAGTTGAGCCCGCACAGGAGGTGGCGCCGCAAAGGGTGATACCGTCAACCGCGTGAACGATACCTTCTACTTCGACTTCATCTCGCCGTATGCCTACGTGGGTTGGCATGTGGCTCAGTCGCTCGCCAAAAAACACGGTCGGCAATTGGAGCCGGTTCCGGTTCTATTTGCCGCGTTGCTCAACCATCACGGCACCAAGGGACCTGCTGAGGTTCCAGCGAAGCGCCTCTACGTATTCAAAGATGCGACGCGCTCGGCCGCGGCCCACGCGTTGCCGCGGCTCACACCGCCACCGTCGCATCCGTTCTCTCCGTTGCTCGCGCTCAGAATCGTTTCGATGCTTGACGATAGCGCTGAACGTGCGCGGGCCATCAGCGCGCTCTTCGCTGCGACGTGGGCAGGCAAAGGCGGCGTTGAAGCCGCCGCGGAGGTGGAACGGGTGTTGAGCGCGGAAGGGTTTGACGGCGCATCGCTCGTAGGCGCTGCCGGCAGTGACGAGGCCAAGGCCCGCCTGCGCAAGCAGACCGAGGCTGCGATTGCGCAGGGCGTCTTCGGCGTCCCCACGCTGGTCGTCGACGGTGAGATTTTCTGGGGCGTCGATTCGCTGGTCCACGCCGAGCAACGCATGCTCGGGTTCGACGCGGTCGACGGGGTCGATCTGTCCCGGTGGGCCGATCTTCCGTCGAGCGCGTCGAGGCGATGAGGGGCTCTACGACGGATGCGGTCCGCTATTGCGAAAGCGATCGCCGCCGGGCCTGAAATTGCGCCGCGGGGCGCTCATGGCGCTCTCACGTTCCGCAACGCTTGCGTTGGTCGGTGAGCCTTCTGGCTTGAAGGGATGCTCATCCACGATCGTGACGCGCTGCCTTATGAGCCGTTCGATTCGGAAGAGCGAACTCCGTTCGTCAGCTGCGCAAAACGAGTACGCCGCGCCGTCCATACCCGCCCGCGCCGTGCGGCCGATGCGGTGCACGTAGCCTTCAGCCTCTGCGGGAAGGTCGTAGTTGATCACATGACTCACGCCGTCCACGTCGATGCCGCGCGCAGCGACGTCGGTTGCAACGAGCACGCGAACGCGACCGTTCTTGAAGCTCGAGAGCGCGCGCTGCCGTGCGCCTTGCGTCTTGTCGCCGTGAATGGCGTCGGCGCGAATTTCAGAGTCGGTCAGCATCCGAGCGACCTTGTCGGCCGCATGCTTCGTGCGGGTGAACACCATTGCGCGGGTGATGGCGGGGTTCAGCAGCAAGTGTTGCAAGAGCTTGCGCTTCTCTTCTTGGTCAACGAAGTAGACCGATTGCTCAACGCGATCAGGCGTCGAAGCGACAGGTGCAACCTGAAGGCGTACGGGATCGCGAAGCAGCTCGCGCGCGAACGGTTCGATCGCGGATGGTCTCGTCGCCGAGAAGAACAACGTCTGACGATCCGCGGGCATCAATTTCGCGAGATCGCTCACGACGGGTTGAAAGCCTTGATCCAGCATGCGGTCGGCTTCATCGAGCACGAGCACTTCGACTTGCGAGAGGTTAATCAGACCTTGGTTCATCAGGTCGCAAAGACGACCTGGCGTCGCGATGAGAACATCGACGCCTCGGCGCAACGCAAACGCTTGTGGCCCCATCGGCACGCCGCCGTACACGACGGTGTGACGGATGCCGGTAAATCGCGCGTAACGCTCGAAGGAGCGCGCAATCTGAACCGCGAGCTCACGCGTTGGCGAAAGTACGAGCGTCCGAAGTACGGGGCGACCGCTGCGCGGTGAACCGACAAGTTTCTGGACGATCGGCAGAACGAAAGCGGCGGTCTTTCCGGTGCCCGTCTGTGCGCAGCCGAAAACGTCCCGGCCCATCAGCGCGTGCGGAATCGCCTGCACTTGAATCGGCGTTGGGTGCTCGTGCCCTTCTTCGCGAATCGCGCGCAGGAGCGGCTCGATGAGCTGAAGGTCTTCGAACGTCTCGACTGGGCCTTCTGGTAAAGAAAGTGGACGAGCGGGTGCAATCGGTGCGACCTCCCGAACAGGTGTCGGCTGAGGTCGTGGCTCAAAGGCACGGGGAGCAGGACGCTCGGCGCGCGGCTCAAAGGCACGGGGAGCAGGACGCTCGGCGCGTGGCTCAAACGATCGGGTTGGCCTTCGCTCACCAAGGGGCTCGAACGCACGGGGCGCCGGACGCTCAGGAGTTTGCGGCGGGCGCTTGGCGAAGGCCGGACGCGTATAGCTGCTCTGCTGATGATCGTTGCGAGGCGCTGCCTCGACCGGACGCGCGTCGAGCTTCTTTGGGCGCGCGATGCGCAAGGGAGCGAATCCGGGGTCAAAGCGGGAGGCGCTCTTCTCAGCTAACTGAGAAGACGTTGTGCCCTCCGAGGCAACGCCTCGGTTGCGACGAAATGGTTTCATTGGCTGTGGTTCTCTCGCTGCCGTGGGGGTGCGCTACGCGCGAAGCCGTTTTTCGAAGAGGCAGCACCTCAAAAAACGATGCAACGCCTGGCGTTGCAGTGTTCGTGGAAAACGACCTTCCGCGATTCCCGAGTTGGGAAGCCCCTTGAGAGAGATGCAGCGAGCCGGTTGCCGAGAACGAATGAGCGGGCGGGGTACCATGCGCCTCAGTGGCACGCAAACCCGAACCGTGAACTTTATTGCAGAGCCCTATTTTATGGGCAGATCACCCCGGATTCCGACGGCGCCAATCTTCAGCAACCGCGCGAACGCTCGGCGTGCGCAACTGCGGATTCGGGTGCGTGCGCAAGAAGCCGAGAAAAAGATTCGAGCTTGAGCCGCCCACCTGCTGCAGTTGCGTGAAAAACGCGAAGAGCGTTAAAGCCCCGCGCTCGGTCCAGCGGTAAGCGGGCCGCGCCTGTCGCGATCGCCCTGCCGTCAGCACATTGGCAGTGCCGTAGGTATCGGAAGCGAGCTCGTTCGGTTGGTTAAGCCCCGGAACTATCGTTGTCGCGATGTGACCGAGCAACGCGGGACTAAAGTCGCTCTCGACCGCTCCCGTTTCGCAGCCGGTATGGCCCAAGTAATGGTGCGCGAGCTCGTGTCCCAACGTAAACGCGACGACTTCTCCATAGAGCTCACGCGCCCGCGAACCGACACGCGGGTCAGCGAGCACTTGAGGAGGCACGATTCCCGTCGGCAGCGTCGCGCGCGCGCCCTTCGTCCTCACGAGCGGGGGCACGACCGCTGCCATGTAGGCGTCATATGTTCTCGTGCCGAAGAGCTGGTCGGACGCTTGGGTCTGTGAAATCGCAAACACAGCGTCAAGCAATCCCTGCGTCACCGCGAGGAAAGCGTGCCCATCTTCGCAACCCGCAAACGCATTGATTTCGCTCGGGTCGGGGTCGAATTTCAGCGGGATGCCCCGAATTTTCGCAGCCTGGTCAGGGGTGAGCGACGCCACCAACTCAGAGACGACGTAGCGGACCTCTTCGCGCAACGAAGCGTCGCCTGCCAGCGGCGCAAGCATCGGTGGTGCCGTTGGAGCATAGGGCGGCGGCGGATAGCCCGGCTGTGGCGGGTACCCCGGATGGCCTTGATAGCCTTGATACCCTGGATATCCTGGATAGCCAGGGTATCCGGGCCTCGGGTCGTATGCAGGAGGATATCCGGGCCGCGCGGGGGCGTTCGTCGGCGGCTCACACCCCACCATTGCGCCAAAGGTCAACGCCCCCAGCACGATAGCCGCGGCCTTTCTCCAATCACGCCCTAGTCCTACCGAAGCTGTTCGCCGCATGGTTCCTTCCACTGTCTAGACCGCTTCATCTTTATTGGATCTGACACGAAGATCGCGCAACGCATTGGCAAACGCACGGGCGTCACCAAATCGCGCGACCGGGTCTACCGCCAGTGCCCGTTCGATGAGGGCCGTCCACTCAGGCGGAAGGGGACGGGCGGCGCGCTGCACGCCTGAGCTGCGCGAGACGTTTGCATACCCGCTTGGTGTACGAGGAGGGGGCGGCTCGCCGGTCAGGCACTCGTGGAGCAGAGCGCCTACGGCGAATAGATCACTGCGCGCATCGATCGGGCCGCCCGCTTCTTGCTCGGGCGACATGTACCCCGACGTCCCGAGCGGGCCACCCGTTTGCGTAATGCGGGTCTCTTCCCACTCGACGCGTGCGATTCCGAAGTCAATCAACTTGACTTTATCGGTGCCCTCTTGATCGGCAACGAGAAACAGATTCGATGGTTTGATGTCGCGGTGCACAATGCCGGCCGCATGGACCGCTGCCAAGGCATCACAAATTTCAATTCCGATGCGTGCCGTCTCGTCGGTCGATAGGCGTGAGACGACGCGCAATCGTTGAGCGAGTGTCTCCCCATGCAAGAGCTCCATCACGAGATACGAAGTGCCGTCGGGTAGACTGCCGAAGTCGACCACCTCGACCACGTTTGGGTGCCATGCAAGTCCGAGTGCCTCCGCTTCGCGCCTCAGGCGATCACTCGCAACGTTGTCATGCACGGCTACCGCACGCAGCAATTTTAGGGCTACGGGCAATCCGTCGGTGATGCGCAAGGCCTCGTAGATGACTCCGCTAGCCCCTGAGCCCATGCGGCGCACGATGCGATACTGACCCGCAACCACCGACCCTACGAGGCCTGCAGCATGTGCACTCGCCGCAAGCTCGCGAAGGTGAAGCGACCGCTCGAGCGCGCGCACCCGAAGCGCATCTGCACCTGCCTGCACTCGTCGCCGAACGTCTCGCAAGCGCGCAATCACCCCCAGCGCGCCCACTACCGCAAAGCCCACGATGAAGAGCCCGGCGCTTGCGAGCTGGGCATGCACCGAGAGCGCGACAATGCCGCCGATCGCAGCGCCAAGCGGCAGACCCAGCGCAAAATGGATCACAGCGTTTGGTAAATGCCACTCGACCCGATAGGTCTGCTCGAGCAGATCATCGTCAAGACGACTGACCTTCACCCGGGAATAGCCAAATAACTGCGGGATGCACGCTAGTTCCGCGCGCCGTATCAGCGACAGGAGTCCATCGTTCTCGAGCAGCGCGTCGTGCGAAACGTGCACGCGCCCCACCCAACGTCCCGGCGTCGACTCGAGGGTCTCCCAGCGCGTGGTTCTGCCGAACTCGCTGTCGGTCATCTCGAGCCGCCTAAATAGATCATGCGGCGCTACGGTCCCACGGAGCAACGGCATCCATACGCCGAGGTGATCGTTCGAAAGCAAGTGCTCGGTCATCTCAGCGATGGCGCCCGACCCACATGCCGCGATCAACGCCCTCGCGCCGACAGCGACGGCTGTAAGCGGCACAGGTTTGGTCTCGTCGTCGAGGTCCTCCGTCGTCACGCGAAGTTTCGCAAGAAACTCCTGCGTGTCGCGACCGTGCGCCGTGAGGACGCGCAGCATCGCCTTGAGAAGCGCTGCGCGAGCGTGGCCAGTCGGGAAGCTGCGACGATTCACTGTGGTCATGTTAGCAACGATCCGCAATGGATCCGCATTCTCCTGTCGTTGCCCAGCGCTTTGACGCGGGAACCATCGACGGGCGGGCGGTGGTGCTCATCCGCGGGAGGCAGCCTGGCCGAACGCGCTATTTCGTCTGGAGCGCAGGTCTTTTTAGCGAGGTGTCACGCGACGACGAAGCCGCGGTGCGTCAGGTGCTTGCGCTTTCACGAAACCTCGCGCTCACCCGACAGCTTCGGGCGCGATGCGACGCCGCGCACATTAAGTGGTCAAGCAGCTTGTATTTTGACCTCCAAGGCACCTGCCTCTTGCTCACCCGCGACGGAGCGCTCAAGGGCATCGACCCTCCGACCGAGCCGTCAGCGCTCGAGGAGGTGTTAGTGCGCGATGGATCGCTCGCCGCAACCCTGCTCGAAGGTCGACTCGATGCCCAGCGCATGCGGGTCGCTCGCTCGCTTCGAAGTGCGCTTGAGCGGCTACGGCGCCGCGAACAAGCCGTGCGCGGGGACATTGAGAAGATGGACAAGGCCATTGACGAATCGAAACGCGCCCAAATGTTTGTCGCAGAGTCGGTCAGAGCACCTCGAGGCACGCGTGAGCTCAAGGCTAACGACTGGGAAACGGGAGAACCCATTTTGCTCTCAGTGCCGCCCGACGTAGCCCCACGCGAAGCGCTGGAACGCATTTTCAGACGCGCAAAGCGCCTCAAAGAAGGTCGAGCGCTGGCGGACGATCGCATGAAGGCAACTGTATTGACAATCAATTTGCTTGCTGAGTTCGCAGAGGCAATCTCGCATGCCGCGACCATTGACGCGATCGACGCGGTCGTTGTGGAGGCTCGACGCGCGGCTCCACGCGAGTTTCGCCTAGGTGACAACCCCACGCGCAAGGCATCGGTGCAGACCAAAGCGCTGCCCTGTCGCCTGTTTCAAACCGCGCGCGGCAAGGCCCTTTGGGTAGGTCGCAACGCCGCCGGCAATGATGCACTGCTGAAGATCGCGCGCCCGCATGACGCCTGGTTCCATTCGAAGGAGCGAACGGGTTCTCACGTCATTGTCCCCCTCGAACGAGGCAAGGACTGCCCGCCCGACGCGCTGATCGACGCCGCTCACCTTGCAGCACATTTTTCCGATGCGCGTGAAGAACCGGTGGTCGAGGTGCAGCACACAACCAAACGCTATCTGCGAAAGCCGAGGGGCGCGGCGCCTGGCTTCGTTGTCGTCACGAAAGAAAAAGTGATCGTCTTGCGCATCGAGTCGGCGCGCATCAAAGCGCTGCTGCAGAGCGAGCGCTCGACGGACGACCTGCGGTTGCCCCCGAGGGAGTAATGCTCGGAGAAATTCGGAAAGAAACTCGCCATGCGCATTTTTGACCTTATCGAGCGTTGGGCAGGCCGTGTTGAGGTGACCTTATCGGGTGCAGATCTCGACTTTCGTGAGGCGCGCGACGCACTCAATCGGGGCGAAGCCATGCGCGCACGCGCGGCTGCAAAGCGCGTCCTCGCGAGAGCGCCAAACTCGATTGTGGGCCTCGCTGTCCTTGCCGATGCGTGCGAACTCGCGGGCCTCTATGCAGAGCTTGCGATGACACTCGAAGAGCTGGTCGAGCGCTCGCCTTCACAGGCGGCCCTTTGGCTGCGACTCGCCCAAGTGTCCGCGCGCATTAACGAACCCGCGGCAAAAATAGAAGAGAAGCTCACGACGGCCTTGGGGCTCGCGGAGCCAGGGTCAACTGAGCGACGCGAGAGCATTCTGTCGCTCGCAGCCCTTGCCATGGCACAAGGCGAACCTCAGCGCGCAGAACTGTGGCTCACACGACTCCCTGTGGGCGATAGTCTAGTTGCCTTACGACTTGGCGAGGCGCTCCTCGCCCAGCGACGCGTTGATAGTGCGCTCGCCGTCCTTCGCCAAAATGAGCCGGACCCTATCGATGCCGAACACAACCGAGCACTCGGTGAGGCGCTGGCGATCAACGGCAGTCAAGAGTGTTACCCCTATCTGCTGCGGGCCGTCATGCTCGACGACCCGCGCGCGAGCGACATCTTGAGCAGTGCGATCGGGTGGATTCAAACCGACGAAACGATGCTCGCAAAGGCCCGCACACTCATCTCGTCGCTCGGTCAAGAGTCTGAACTACGGTGGAAGGTAGCGTTCGCGCGTGCCGAAGGGCGGAGCCAAGACGCGCGCGACGCATTAGTTGCGGCAACTGCGGCCGATGCAGCCGGCGCCGCCGAGGCGCTCCTCGACCTCGCTATTCACACGGTGGACGACGAGGCGCTTTCGATCGCGACCAAGAAATGTTCAAGCGAGAAGGGCATCGAGAGCCGCAAGCTGGTCGATGCCTTGAGGCTTCCGCTGCTTGAAGCCCTGACCTTGGTCGCCACCGTCCACGATCCGGAGCTCGACGCTTTCGCCCGAAGAGTGGCCGAGCGCATCACGGCAGCTTGGCTCGACTCGAATTCGGTTTCATGGGAAGCACTCTTCGAGCGTCTTTCCACTCATGCGCGCGCAGTCAATGCGCTTGACGAACTCGGCAAGATCTCTGCGTTAGCCGCTGAGCAGGTTCGCCCCGTGAGGCTTGCAGTCATCGGCGAGTTCAATGCGGGCAAGAGCACGTTCATCAACGCATGGATGGGCGCAGCCCACGCGCCCATGGGTATCGTCCCGACCACGGCAACGCTTCATCATTTGCGGTACGCGCGAGACCCGATCGCTCGGCTCGTTTTTCGCGCCGACGAGCACGCAGCCGACCGGATCGTCGCGCTGCCCAACTTTCGTGAGGCGCTCGCATCGGCCAAGCCTGGCTCGCTTGACCACGTTGAGCTCATGCTACCGATCGTCGCACTGACGAGCGTCGAACTTCTCGACACGCCGGGCTTCAACGCACTTGACCCTGCGCACGCCGAGGCGGCCAGACGTGCACTTAGCCAAGCTGACGCGGTTCTCTATCTCCTCGATGCCAACCAAGCGATGCGTGACAGCGATCGCCAGGTGCTCGAACTCGTCAAGACGCTCGACCTGCCGGTCCAGGTGATCGTCAACAAGGCTGACAGGCTCGCAAGCGAAGAGCAGTCAGGAATCGAAGCGCTCATCGCGAAGGGGCTCACACAGCTCGACGTTACAAGTCTCCGGGCGCCGATCTTCGTTTCCGCCAAAGATGCGCTTGCAGCGAAGTTGGGCGGCACTGAGCTTGCACAGTCAGGCTGGTTGACTATCGACAAACTCATCGAGGAAGAATTTGTCGGCCAGAGCCTCGCCATCAAGTCGCGTTCGATTGCCCGCGCCGCGACCGCCGTGGCGACTTCGTTAGAGAGGCGGTACGACGAGGCGCAATGCGCAGAGCGCGAAGTTGCCGCGCGTCAAGAACGTGAGACCGTGCTGATCTTCGACGCCCTTCAGCGCTGCGAGGCGGACCCAGCCGAAATCGCGCGGCGCATTGGGGCTCATTTGCAGTTGGCGCATGCGCGCTGGCTCAGCGAAGCCGCGCTTGTGTTCGAACCAGGAGGCGCCGGCCCGCTCCTATCGCGGGCAAGAGCTCTACACGCGGAGAGTTTCCTCGCGGGCCCTTTGTGCCGTGCGCTTGCCGACGCGATGGCGCCTGCGGTCGAGGACCCAGTGGTGCTGCAGTTGGTCGTCCGGACGATCGCACAAGGCTGCGCAAGCTCGACCCCCGATCTCGAGACCCTCAGTCTTACGGCGCTCGCGGGCCTCACAGGTCTCCTCCGCGTGCGCACGGCCCCCCGTGCGACGAGGTCGGAATTGGGGCGTCAAACCCGCGAGATATCAGCGATTGTGGCTGCTCTTCAAATGGGGCGCGCACAAACTGTGGCCGGTGGTACCCTGCAGGCACGCCTTTTGCGTTCAGTCCCCCCCCCCGCCTGAGGTGACAGAGCATGGAGATAAAGCAGCAGCTTCGGATGAGCCAGCAGCTGGTGATGACCCCTCAGCTCCAGCAGGCCATCAAGCTCCTTCAGCTATCCCGCCTCGAGCTCATCGACGAAATTCGCAAAGAGCTCGATGGCAATCCCGTCCTCGCCGACGAAGACATCGATCCGCGGGCAAGAGGCGCGGCAAACGTCGACGACCTCGTCTTGCGAGACTCGTCCGCGGACAACGCCGCGAGTATGGGCGAGCGCGTAACCGGCTCGCTCGATCTCGAGAAGCGTGGCGAGGACAAGCGCGCCCAAGAGATCGACTGGGAGCAATTCCTCGAGAACCGCTCGAGCCAGCAACCCGTTCAAAGCTCTCGCACGGGCAACGGTGAAGACCTGCCTTCCGCCGAGGCGAACCTCACGCGTGGCAAGACGCTCGTCGAGCATCTGCGCTGGCAACTGCAAATGAGCGATTTCGCCGACGACGAGCGTCGCTTCGCCGAGCTCGTCCTAGGAAACCTCAACGACAATGGCTTTCTCGATTTAAAAGGTGTCGAGCGCGAAAACGGCGAGGTCACACCAGACATTACGCTCGACGAATTCGCCGAAGAGGCCGGGCTCGATCCCGAGGACGCGCCCGAAGTTCTGCGCATCATGCAGGAATGGGATCCGATCGGCGCCTGCTCGCGCGACCTGCGTGAATGCCTCATGGTCCAGGCCCGGGTGTTTGGCTTCGACGAGCTCGAGCTCACGATTATCGACAAGCATCTTCACCATCTTGAAAAGCACAGCTACCAGGCCATCGCGCGCGAACTCAAAGTGCCGCTCGATGAAGTCTACGAGGCAGTCAAAGAAATCCAGACGCTCGAGAGTCGCCCCGCGCGCAACTTTACAGATTCCGACGATCGCAGCATCGGCATTACGCCCGACGTCTACGTGATCAAAGACCACGACAAATTCGTCGTCACCGACAACGACCGCGGCGTGCAGCGCCTCTACATCAATGAGTCGCTCACAAAACGGTTACTAAAGGACCCGAAGGCCAAAGAGTTCATCGGTGAAAAGCTCCGCAACGCGCAGTGGCTCATTCGCGCGATCGAGCAGCGCCGCAAGACGATTGTTCGCGTGACCGAGTGCATCGTCGACAAGCAAAGCGAGTTCTTCGAGAGGGGCGTCAACTACCTCAAGCCAATGATCCTTCGCGACATCGCCGAAACCGTCGGCATGCACGAATCGACGATCAGCCGCGTCACGACAAACAAGTACGTCCACACGCCCCAAGGCCTCTTCGAGCTCAAGTACTTTTTCAACTCGTCCATTCGGCGTGCCACCGAAGAGGACATCGCCTCCGAAAGCGTGAAGCAGGGGATCAAGAAGATCATCGAGGAAGAAGAAAAGAAGAACCCTCTGAGCGATCAACAGATTGTCGAAATGCTCTCCGCTCGGGATGGCATCCAGATCGCACGCCGCACGGTAGCCAAGTACAGAGAAATGCTTGGTATTTTGTCCTCGAGCAAGCGCAAGAAGGTTTTCTGATCCGCTGGCAAAAGACTTGCTTCCGCCAAAAAATCAGCGGCTCGAGACCATGTCGAGGCTGAAGGTTGTCGTTGACCGACCGATCATAGAAGTTGTGGGAATGCCCCCACGGTCTCAACGCTTCACCCCATGAGGAATCAGCAGGAAGATAAGGCGAAGGTCGAAGCTTAACCTTCGCGCTCCGAAACGCTCTACGCGTCTGCGGCGGCTTCATCGTGAATCCACCGCGCAAGGAGGACCGCCGAATGAACATCGCAATCACGTTCCGCCAGATGGATTCAACCGATGCTGTGAAAGGCTACGCGACTGAGAAGGTATCAAAGGTTCAGAAGTTCCTAAGACATGAAATCAAAGGGCACGTCACACTTAGTTCTCAGC
>CAMBEV010000075.1 GCA_945865595.1 Nannocystis exedens
TGCGTGTTCGCCGTTTCAGTCGCTTGCGCGAATCCGCCGACGCCCAGTTGCAGGGGTAAGCCATCGGCTCCGAGCACCCACG
The DNA here is from genome assembly GCA_945865595.1 of Nannocystis exedens. Classification (GTDB taxonomy): domain Bacteria; phylum Myxococcota_A; class Polyangia; order Polyangiales; family Polyangiaceae; genus JAHFDX01. Next base: position 83 of record CAMBEV010000075.1, read on the forward strand.
GCGTGGGATCGCCCATGATGGTCGGCTTCGTTGTGCCGTCGTGCCGAATCGCCGCGCCTCTGAGCGCGCCACTCGTGACCACCCGTTCGAGTGCGAGCATAGGGCCGACCTCGCCCTTCCAGTCGAGGGTGAGCACGACGGGCCGCGGATCCAGCCCAGGATGGCCAAGCGCGAGGTTCGCTTCCCCAGAGCCGCGTGCGCCCTTCAGCCACAAATGTAACTGCGAACGCACATATTCGAGCGCAGGGTGAAGAACCATGCAGCGCGTGGGTACAACGATCGCGTGCGAACGCTTCGCATAGAAGCCGACCGAGGGTCCTTCGATGTGAAGGCGCGCGCGTGTGCGCGATTCTGCCCTTTGGATGGCGGCGTGAAACTGGACAGCAGGGGCATTCCGAATTGCGGATTGTAACAAGGAAGGGATGATTTCGGCGTGCGCGTCGAAAGAGAGATGCATCCAGTTGCAGCCGCCACATTCTGTTGCGTGCGGGCACTCGGGCGCGACACGCGACGGGCCGGGGGCGATGACTTGTTGCAGCGTGCCACGCAGCGTTCGCTCTTGGGGATCGAGTGTGACCCTCAGCCGATCGCCAGGTGCCGCATCTGATACGAAGACCGCGCGGCGTCTTCCTTCAAGCTCGATGAAGGCTAGACCATCGCCACCCGCTGCAATGCTCTCGATCGTAACCTCACGCTCGAGCAATGATGTTTGGGTCAAGTCGTCAACTTCATTTCCGTTACGGATTGGTGCACGCAAAGACGGCGTATCCGCCTAAGACGTCGTTTTTCTGAAGGGTCTTTCCCGTCGTCCATGTGACCGCGACGCGTGAGTCGGTCGCGGTGATCGCGACGCCGCCGTCCCGGAACTGCCCCACGAAGGTCGGAATGCGCGGATCGCTTGGAAGGTGGACTTCGCGGAGATAGGTCGGATGCGTCGTGGCGTGATCGTAGACGAGGACCGTTACGGATTTCGGCTGCCCCACTGCAAAAAACGCTCGGTTCTGTGCGAGCGCGACGTCGATTGCTTCCGTCTCGCCGGTGGCGATTGTGGTGGAGATCGAATCGGTCGCGACTGCGGTCGTTGAGCCCAGATCGTAGGCGTCATACTCAGCTGCGCGTCCCGGAATCACGCTCTGCCTCACCACGAAGAGGCGGCCGTCTTGTAAAGCGAGTGAACCAAATTTGCCGGTATTGGTAACCGGTTTTGGTAATTTGTCGAACGTGGTTGCAGCGTTGGCGAATGTGAGTGCGATGCGCGAGTCGGTGCCGCCGTCGGCTGCTGACGCGGGCAGCGCTGCGAGGAGAGCCAGAGCCGATGTGCTTCGAGCGACGAATGCAGACGTTGCAGCCGTTGCGAAGACAGTCGCGGATGAGCTGCTGGCGAAGGTGAGTTTCGTTGCGTCAATTTCAGCGATGCGTGCGTAGGCATCGAAGCCGAATGCGATCACGTATTTCGACGCGCTGGCTGGTGCAAGGGCGTGCGCAGACAAGGTGATTGTGCCGCTCGGGCTCTCGGTGAAACTACTCTTCGAAGCGCTGCCGTCCTTCTCAATCGCGAAAAGGTCGAGTCCACCGACGGTTCCGGGGCAAGGCCTGCGACCGACTGCGAGGAGGCCTTTGGCATCGCTCTTGGAATAGGAAAGGGCGACGCCGTCTTTCTCTTCAAGACCCGCGCACCGATCAGGGAGCGCGTATTCGTGCAACGTTCGAATGCCACCGCCCTCATCGACCGGCACGATGCTGAGCTTGGCTTGACCCGTTTGTGGGAGGTACTCGCGGTATGCGATCAGGAAGCCGTCATTGGTTGCGACGATGGAGGGCGGGCTGATGACGACATCGTCCGAGAACGGTGCGCCGAGCGGCCCTGCGCCGACGAGTCGCATCGAACAGCCACGGCCGGCCGAGAGATCACCGCTATTCACGGCGGGCACACATTGGGCGTACGCGCACGTGATGCCGTCGGCACACGTTCCGGCATTGGAAAAGAGAGGCGCCAGTTGGATGTCGACCGACGAGTCGCTCGGTAGTTTAGCCACGGTGCAACCTGCGGCCAAAATACCACACTGGTTGTTACGAATGGACGCTGCAAAGCCATAGGTCCCCTTGGGGAGCCGCCCGAACGCAGGTGGATTCTTTTCGTCCACCGCCATCGCGACGCGGGCCTGAAGCCCCTCGTTGGGCAACGGTCCACTGAGCTGCTCGGCGGTGGGACAACGCTCTGGGTATGCGGCAACCTCGACCCACCGCGCGTCAGCTTTGACTGCGTCAGGAATAGTCACCGTAAACGCGATCTCGGAGCGGCTGAAAATGCAACCCTTAAGGGTACAAACGGCCAGCGCTCCGAACGTCAAGGATGTGAACAATCTAAGCGAGCGGTTCATGGTCGACTCTCGCGCACCACGGTGTTCTTGTCTGCCGTGACGGTTGTACTCACCAACTTGCGTCCGGGTGGGTCGCTCCACATGAGGTGCAATCGGTGGGGGCCGATCGCAACCTTGCGCTTGACAACGGGGGACGCACCGAGCGCGCGGTTGTTGTCCATCACCTGATCGCACGCAGGCACGCACACGACCGTGAGGAAGCCGGAGTTCGCTGCCGCGGTGTCGGCGCTTGCGCTTGGGATCGTTGTTGGGACGGCAGCCGGTACCGGCGGAATGGCAGTGGTTGTGGCGACCGGTGGACTTGTCGGAGCAAGAGCCGTGGTTGCTGGAGGTGCGATGTGTGGCGCTCTTGAGTGGTCAAGCGTCGGAACTGTCGTTGGGTTGGAAGACGGGAGCGCCGCTGGGCTCTCGATTGCGCGCGAAAATGCGCGTCGTGCGTCGCGAAGGGGATCGGACGCGGTGACGACCGGGCCTGTGCGTGGCCAGAGGAGCACAACGCCGAGGCCCGTCATGAAGAGGACCGCGGCAGTGACTGCGACCATCCACACTGGCACGGCGCGACGACGCGCGATCGGCATGGTTTCCTGCATCGCACGCGGAGGACCGAGCTCGGTTGAAAACTCCGGGAAGGGCGGCGGCAAATGTAACGGTCCGGGACGCGAGAACGGGGCCGTGGGCGAGCTGGGTGGAACGGAGATGGCGGGCACTGGCGCCATTGGTTTCAATTCTTGACGATGTTCGGGGTCGGTGGGAGTGCCGCGAGCGGGCGTCGCGGCGTTGTCCTCGTCCTCGTCCTCGTCCTCGTCGTGCATCCCCGGAAGCTGCAGTCGCGCCGTGATCAGTGTGTCTTCTTGCGAGGACGGCTGATCGTCACTGGATGGGGGGAGCTCCGTTAGCGTGGGCACGTCGTCGGGGGCGAGTGGGGTCAAGTCGGTTCCAGACCCGATCGCGGTGGGTGCCGCGGGGGTCGGCGCGCTCGCATCGCCCACGATCAGCATCGAAGACTCGCTCGCGTTGCTCGGTCGGCTTATGCGCTGAACGTCGACCGTTTGCGTCACTTCGGCCGCCCACCGCAGATGCGCTTCGCGTTTTTCCATTCGGTCGACGAAGATCGATTTCATGAAGGTACTTACTTCTTCATGTCCGACGAAGAGCCCACGCCGCACCAGCACCTGCTGCAGCGCGCGCGAGAGCTCTCGTGCCGTGCGGTAACGTTCAAAGCGACTCCGCGCGAGCGCCTTCATCACGACCGCCTGTAGATCGAGAGGATAGTCCGGATGAATCGAACTTGGCGGCGGTACTCGGCACTCTTGAACGCGAGCGAGGGTGTCGAGTTCGGTTTCAGCCCTGAACAACCGACAGCCCGTCGTCAGCTCCCAAAGTACGACGCCGAGGCCAAAAATATCGGCCTGACAGTCCACCTGTTCGCCCGAAACGTGCTCTGGCGACATGTATGCGATCTTGCCCTTGAGCGTGCCGGCGCGCGTTTCAGAAATACGTGAGGAGAACTTCGCGATGCCAAAATCGACGACCTTGGTGATGCCCTCGTAGGTAACGAAGAGGTTGTGGGGTGTGACGTCACGATGGACGAGTTCGAGCTTGCGTCCGTCCGGCCCGGTCAATTCGTGGGCCGCGTGGAGGCCCTCGGCCGCGTCGATGATGATGCGGCACGCGATCTCAGGAGACATCGTGCGATGCATCTCTTCGAGGCGTCGCATGACCTCGCGCACGGGCTCGCCGTGGAGGTACTCCATCGCGATCCAGTACGTGTCGTCGTCGGTTCCGAGTTCAAACACGGTTGCTACGTTGGGATGCGAAATTTGCGCGGCAATTCGTGCCTCATCGAGGAACATATTGACGAATGAGTCGTCCTCGACGAGGTGCGGGTGAATGCGCTTGATCGCAACCCACTTTTGGAATCCGCCGGGCCCATCCACACGTGCAAGGTGCACGCTTGCCATCCCGCCCACGCCGATTTCATCGACGACGCGGTACCTCCCAAGGAAAAATGTACCCGCATAGGTATCATTGGCCTCGTGCGTGACCGGCGGCTGGTGGCGCCCTTGAGGATCGCTGCCGGAGCCCGGGAAAAACGGCTTGTTCATCAAAAACGGCCCCCGAAGGAACGGACCGCGCCGGGACTCAGTGGGGCACCGTTGATCTGGATCGGCAGCGTGTCGACGTCCGGATGGTGCGTCATGACGATAAGCGTAACGCCACCTGAAACGAGCAACGTGCCTGCGATGACGTAAGGCCATGGCGTCGCCCAGAAGCTCTTGCCCGCGGCCGGTGAAGGGCGCGTTGGCGAACCCGCGAGAGGAGACTCGGATGGCGCGCCGCCCTCGATAGCAACGCTGGCAGTGCGCGTGACAAGTGTGCTTTCGTGATCGTCAAGGCCCCTGACGATGAGTTGAAGCTGGCTGTTCTTCGGGAAGGTTTCGACTGTGAGTTGCAGCGTGAGCTCAGGCCTGGCGTCAACGACCTGCCGAGCCAGACGCCGCTTGCCCATTTCGAGACTCAACTCGATTTTCTTGAGGGTGGTGAGCGCTTCGCGTTTGATCTTGACCTCGACGCGGACCGGCTTGCCGGGCGTCGCCGAGGGTGGTGGCCGCAGCATGAGATCCAGTTTGCCAACCGTCCGTGCATAGTTGCGTTGTTCAGTTGCAAAATCGTTGGCGCGTCGATTGGCCTCGGCGGGGAGGAGAAAATTGGGATCGACCATCGAAGCAGTCATGAAGTGCTGCTTGGCTTGCTCGAACTTTCCGGTCGAGAACGCGACGGTACCGAGGTGAGAATGGGCCTCGATCACTTCGTCGGCCGTGAGCTTTCCGGCTTCAAGTGCCCCACGGTAGAGGGCGCCGGCTTCTTCGAGGGCTCCTTGCTCCCACGCGGTTCGCGCCGATAGGAGAAGTTCAACTCCGCGCATGGACGTCGTCGCATCGTTGCCCCGAACGCCAGCCTCTGTACCAGAGGGTGCACCTGTTTGAGCGGAGGTGACTCGCGGCGATCCAACGACCAGCGTGGTCAGGACGCACGCTGAAAGCAGCCTCGAAAGCGCGAAATGCACTTCTGAAGGGTAATCGACGTGGGGGCGTTCTCGCAAGGAATGGCCGCGCTGGCCCCACTTATGGAAACGGCTGTGCGGGGCGGCCACGCTGGTAGAAAAAGCGGAAGTTCCCCGTGATGTGTCCGCGGCATGGTGGAGGCGCACCGCTGCCGTCTGCGCAGACCTCGCGGGGGTCTGCGAGGTAGAGATCGAACGAGCCCTCGTTGAGGCGCTCTTTTGCGTCAGCTGCGACGACATCGCCAGTGAACAGCGAGGTCAAGGTGATGGTGCTCGTGCCTTCGCGCGCAGGTGCAACTCCGCATGTATCCGGAGGTGCGCCTGCCGCGTCGGAGCACTCTCCGTTCGGGCCTAGGCGAACGCGGCTGAGCGCATAGAGGACCACGTTTTGTGTGTGGCAGCTGCGGCCGAGGGCGAGGGTTGCGTGCACGAGTGCTGGGCTTGGGTCAGGGACCAGCGGTACGCCGGGCGGCGTGATTTCGGGTGAAATGCCGACCAGCAACGGCTGTCCAAGAAATTTTTCGCGAATATTGTTACTTTGGTTGATCACAATTGAGATGCCGTCGGCGAAGTTCTCGTAATCGCTTCCATTTTGGATGCGAAACATCAGCGTGTCCTCGCGATAGGGAAGCACCGCAAAGAAATCAGGATTCAAGTTGAAGTCGCCCTCCCAACAGCCACGCACGTTGAGTGAGCCTGAGGCAGCGCCTTCGCCGGATGCCAATGAGCAGCTGAGGAGCGTCGTCGCTGCGCAGGAAAATAGAAGCGCCATCGCGCGCCGTCGAAGCATCGTGGCTTCGAATGTATCAGCCTCCGTTGATCACGGCACTTTCGCTGCGTGCGATCCGGCCGCCGCCGAGCACGCGCTCGCCCTCGTAAAGCACGGCAACCTGGCCCTTCGCAACCGCGCGCACGGGCTCTGGGAACGACAGCCCCATGCGATTGCCATCGACTTTCGAGACAATCGCCGCGGCGCCTTGGTGCCTGTAGCGCACGCGCACTCGCACCTCTTGACCGACGGAGAGGGCGACGCCTGGGCCAAGGACGACGTCGTCGAGCGATGCGCGGGAACAGCCAAGCGCCTCTTGCGAGCCGACATGGACCGTTGCCGAAATAGGATCAATCGAAGTGACGAATACCGGCTTGCCAAGCGAGATTCCGAGGCCCTTGCGTTTGCCGACGGTGACCGTATGCAGGCCTTGGTGCTGGCCGACGACCTCTCCGTTTTCGTCAAGGATGTTGCCGGGCCTTATGCGGTCTTTGGCGCGAAGTTCGATGAACTCCGCGTAGGCACCGGGCCGGGAGCCCACAAAACACAGCTCCTGGCTCTCCCCTTTGGTGGCACCGGGAAGGTCTCGCGTGACGGCTTCGGCGCGCACTTCGGCCTTTACGCTGTCGCCGAGAGGAAAGACAAGTTTATTTACTAGTTCGTGCGGGGTTGCGTAGAGAAAGTAACTTTGATCCTTCTGTTTATCTTTGCCCTCGGCGATGAATGCGCGCCCTTCGCTGTCGACGCCGGACTTTGCGTAGTGTCCGGTGGCGATCTTGGTGGCGTTGAGGCGTCGCGCGATCGCGAGCAATTCGCGCAGCTTGACGGTTCGGTTGCACGCGGTGCACGGGCTCGGCGTTTCGCCCGCAAGGTAGGCGTCGACGAACGGCTCGACGATCGACTCGCGAAAGAGATCGCGTCGGTCAAATGTGTAATGCGCAAACCCAAGCGCGTCCGCCGTCCGCCGAGCGTCGTATTGGTCTTCGGGGGCACAGCAACGACCGTGCGAACCGGGGCCCTCATCGGGATAGTCCCAAAGGTGCAGCGTAACGCCGACCACTTCGTGGCCCGCATCGACGAGGCGCGCCGCTGCGACGCCTGAATCGACGCCGCCACTCATTGCAACAATTACGCGTTCCGCCATGTGGGAGCACGGCCGTAGCACGGGTGCCGACGAGGCCCAAGCAAGGGAAGCCCGCAGCTTATATGGCGGCTCGCATGCGCTTGGTCAGCACGTCGAGGGCGCGCGCGTGCAAGCGGCTGCCCCACGACTTCGAGAGGCCCATGGCCTTGGCGGCCTCCTCGATCGTCAAGTTGTTGAAGTAAACGTTCGTGAGCATTGAACGCTCGGCGTCGGGAAGTGTGTCGACGGCGGCTCGTAGCTGGCCCAGGAGCTGGGCGTTTTCGGCCTGCTCTTCGGGCGTTTCGGGGCGCGGCGGTATGAGGCCCACGGTTTCGGCGTGGTCCCTTGAGACGTAGCCGAGGGCCATCGCGGTGGCGACGCCGGTGAGGTAATCGTCAAGTTGGTTTTCGTTTGTGCGCGACGCCCCTTCTGCCGCGAACGTTTCTTCGTCGAGGTTGTTTGCAGCGGCGGCCGCGCGAACACGCTGGTGCAAGCGTCGTGGTAGGGCCCCGCTCGAACGCAGGCCGTCGAGCATTGCGCAGCGGATGCGCAGGATTGCCCACGCCTTAAACGGCACGCCGCGGGAGGGCTCGAAAGCGCGCGCGGCGCGGAGCAAGCCCTCGTGTCCGAATCCGACGAGATCGTCGAGCTGCAGGTTCGGCGAGATTTGGCGCCGCAGCTGCAGGGCCACGCCGCGCACGACGTCGTAGTGATCGCGCACGAGAGCATCGATGGTTGGTTGGTCAACTGCCTGGACGATTGCGTCCGTCATGGGGCGACAGGCTAAACGATTTTCGCGTTATGATGGTCCGCGATGGAAGGTGACGCTCCGAACCCGCTCGCGAATCGCTGCGGAAGCTGCGCGCGGTTTGTTCGTGTGAGTGAACGCATCGAGGCGACGGGCGAAGTGATCCGCGTGGGCGAGTGCTTGCTCGCGGTGTGGCCGTCGCCCCTGCGTGAAACGGGCACGTGCTCTCAGTATGTGCAGCGCGGCACTTTTCAAGCGTCGCTAAAGAAGGCAGCCGTCGCAAGGGCGCGCAGGCCATCGGTGAGGCGAAGCTCAGATCGAGGTTCGTCGGAAACGTCGTCGTCTGTTCTCACACTGCCGGAGGATTTGCTCGCTATGGATGCTGACGAATTTCGCAATGTGCTTCGCGAGGTCATTCAAGAGGAGCTCGGCCTCATCGACGTTGAGATGGGCGGACGCTGGCAAGGTGGCGAGATCGTCATGGTGCCCGGAAAAGAAGGGACGCAAGAGAAGCGCGTGCCGCTTGAGGCGTTCTTCCGAAAAGTGGTCGGCCTCCGTGACAAATTGCGCGTGCTTGAGCAGAAGGTAAACAGTCATCCCAGGCTCACCGATGAAGAGAAGGTGCAGCTGCAGCAGTACGTGACGGGCTGCTACGGCGCGCTCACGACGTTTAACGTGCTGTTCGCAAACCGAGACGATCAGTTCACCGGTCAGAAGGGTGATGATTGACCCTGAGCCTTCTTGCACGAATGAGCGGGGCATTCGTCGTGGTCGCGGGCACGTGTGGCTGTGGGGGCACGGCGACGCTGCCGAGTCCTGCTGCGGCGCCCGGCGAGCCGCTCAGCTTCGCGTTCCGCTCGCTCGACGACAAACCGGCTGATTCCGACAGCTACCGCGGCAAGCCGCTTGTCGTCAGCTTCTTTGCGACCGGCGATTTATCGAGTCAGGCACAGACCAACTTTTTGGTGGCGATGGCCGCTCATGACGCAGGCAGGGTTGGTTACCTCATGGTGGCAATGGAGCCACCGGCGCAGCGAGAGCTGATCGATCTCTACCGCCAGTCGTTAAAGGTAACTTTTGCAGTTGCAATTGCCGACGAGCGGACCCTTGCGGGTGAATCGAAGTTCGGCCTGGTCGCTTCGCTTCCGACCGTCGTGGTGCTCGACGCGAACGGGAAGGTGGCGATACGGGTGGAGGGGCGCGTGGTTCCGGCAAAAGAGCTGCGTGAGGTGCTGCGCGGATTGAAGTGAGAGCGCCGGCGCGTCCCGAGTTTTCAGTTGGGACCGACGCCGCCGTCGATGCCCTTGAGAAATCCGCATGGGTCACCGCTTGCCTGAATGTCCGTGCCGCCCGCGCAAACGGCTTCCGTACCCTTACCGATGGAGCTGTTCACGAACTCGGTAAGGGATGCCTCATCGATGCACGTGGCGGTGTACGTCGCGCCCCACGCTGCGACCGCTATGGGTGTAGCGAGCTTCAGGTCTTGGGTCATGATGGCGCGGGCTGCCGGCCCGCAAAGTGGATCCTGTGTGTTACGAAACGCACTGGCAAGTGCCTTGACGACATCGGGACATTCTGCCTGCTCACACCGGTAGCTGAGGACGACGGCCCCGTGTTCGAGGTTGTGCACGTACATCTCGCGCGCGACTGGGACATCGTAGATGCGATACGCGGCCCACGCGGGCCAGTGGTCACCGCCGCTTGGTGGGTTGGTCGAGTAGGCAACCGGAGAGCACAGTTCGACGTGCGTTTGACCGGTAATCGCCAGGTTGCGCGTGATGACAACCTTGCACGCGGCTTGTCCGGGCAAGGGTCCTGCGTCGGGGTAGCTCGTCGTAACTTTGCCCGATGGGCTGGCCGCAGCACCGCCGGCTGACTCGTCGCTCAAGCGACCTCCGCATGCCCCGAGCACGGCGAGTCCGGCGAACATGGCGGGAACGGTCAAGGCCGCAACCTTGCGAACCGAAGGGGTGATCATTCCGGGAACGCTAATGCGATCGCGGGAGCGAATCCAACAAGCTCAGTGAACGTCGCCCACGAGCACCAAAAGAACAGGAACGATCACCTCTTCTGGAGAGGCGCCGCCCGAGATGACCGCCCCGTCGCGATCGATGGCAAAGCCATGGTCCCCAAAGATCGCAACGAGTGATCGATTTGGAAGCGTGTCGATGTACCTTCCGCTGAGCTCCGCGAGCTCGGTCGCGATTGCGGGAAGCGCAGGCAGGACGCGGTTGCGCGCTTCGGCGAGGCGTGTTTCGACGATATCGAGCTTGTGGATCTCCCTCGCGCCAATTTTCATTCGCCTTATGGTTTCCGCGGTGCGGCCGCGGACGGGTTCGCTCCACGCGTCCGCGTCGACTGGGTCGCGCAAGGCTTCAATGCCGCGCCCGAGCAGGTCGAGTTGACGCGAGGTCGTCGTCGGCAACGCACTCCAGAGAACGCTCTGATCGGCGATGCGGCCTTTGCCCGAGAGGCGCTGCTCGAGCCTTCCGCGAAGCAATTGCCCGAGGTCCCAGCGGAGTTTGCTCACATAGAGGAAGTGCGTGTGCCTGGCGCCGTGAAGGCGTGCGGCGCGCCCAACCCAATCGGGCAAATCGCAGAGCATACGCGGACGTTTCGCCGCCGCACCGAACGTCGAAAAGGTATCAGTGTAGTTACGAATAAAGTGCTCACGAAAGTCCTCACAGGCGTCACGCATCCGAGAGTCGAGCGAGCCCAGGGCGACCGCACTCGCGAGCGGCAAGTAGCTCTCGGTGAGCAACTTCTCGAGTGACGAAAGCGGCTGTGGCCCCTTCGCTTGCGATAGTTGACGTGCCCAAAGGCCCGCCCGTTCGATGCCGAGCGTCTCTCCGATTTCGGCGATTGGGTCGCGCCCTGAATCGAGCGTCGCTCCCTCTGGAAGGAGCGCGTCAGATAGCGCGGTCGGAGTTACATATGCGGGTAGTGAAGCGTCGGCAGGACGCAAGTAGAGGGCGATCGCGCCGTCTTGCGCCAACTGCGCGAGGTACTGCAATGCCACAGCGTCATCCGGGCCAATCGCGCCTTGCGCAAAGGTCGTCAAGTTGTGGAACGATACGGCAACGTGTTCGAAGCCAGTCTTTCGGGCCCGCAAGAGCATACTTGCGAGGCTCGCGCCGAACTCAAGGCCGCGCGGTCCCTCATCGGGCGAGCCGCCCTGAAACGCGAGCGCCGTATCGAAATGTTCCTCCACTTGATACGAAATGGGTCGCCTGGCTTGCAACATGACGTCGACCCAAAGGCACTGCGCGAGCTGATCGCGAAGGGCGGCGATCGCGTTGGAGTCGACAAAGCGCACGCCGGCGCTCCAGGGTTCAGCATGCGTTACGGGAACATGAAGGGAGACGGAGCCCATGGGGCCCATCAGGCCACATGGGCACGTGATTGGCTAGTTTCTGGCCGTCCACACACTGGGGCTCACGCGGCAGGCACACGCTGAGCCCCTCCCGGCCCGTTTCCGATGCGATTCGACCGTCAATCAGGTTGTCCAAGCTGAGGTCGAAGGCAAGGGCAAGGTCGGAGGCAAGGTCGGAGGTAAGGTCGAAGGCAAGGTCGAAGGCAAGGTCGAAGGCAAGGTCGAAGGCAAGGTCGAGGGCAAGGTCGAAGGCAAGGGCAAGGTCGGGCAGAAACGCCGAGAGGTTCTCGGCGATCGATGGGATCACCGCGTGAGCGTGTAGAGCACGGCAATTATCTGGTCGAGTTCCTGTGCAAGAGGCGAAGGAAACTTGAGCAGCTGCTGCGCATGGGCAACTTCGAGACAGGCCAGAGTCTCACGCGCCGACCCAAGGGCCGTGTGATAGCGAACTGTTCGGTTCTTCCCACGCGACCCCGATCCCTCGGCAATGTTCAGAGCGACACTCGCCGACGCCCTTCTTAGCTGGCGCGCAAGATCAGGATCGCGACGGTTGAGTTCATTAACGATAGGCACCAGCTCCCGCAGCACACCCAACACTCTCGAGTAAATTCGTAACATTGTCAGCCTCCTTTCGGCTGCCCAGCGATGGTCATCGCGCGCAGGCGTGGTCAAGGCTGGGCGCAGCCCACCGCGAAGCGGCTGCGGCCTTGACCGCGTCGAGCACGATGGCACCCTAAGAACAGCCGAGCGAGGACTCCGCTGACGCTGACGCTGACGCTGACGCTGACGCTGACGCTGACGCTGACGCTGACGCTGACGCTGACGCTGACGCTGACGCTGACGCTGACGCT
>CAMBEV010000076.1 GCA_945865595.1 Nannocystis exedens
AACACACCGGCCTCCAGTCATCGAGCACGGGCCCGAGGGCGCGCCAGCTGTAACGCCCGCGTGCGGCTGCGTCAAATACGTTGGCGCCTGGTCACCATTGGCGGGAGAGACGTTCACTTGAAATCCACGGATCCCGTCGCGCTCGCCCCTGCCCCGCTCACGATGGCGCTGCTTGCGGTAAATTTAATTGACCAACCGATCGTCGACACGGTCGCCACTTCCTTCACGTAGAAGTTGAAGGTGCCGGCGCCCTTAGGATAGTCTGCGAACGCGCCCGCGGGGACGGTCGCTTTCCCATCCTTCGCGCTGAACGTGCAGGTGGTCGAATAGGCCTTTGTGCTTTCGGCCGCGTCGAAATAAAGCACCACCTGGCCACTCGATGTCCCAGCCCATGTGGCAGCGAGGTCGGTACTCCTCGTAACGGCAAGCGATCCATTTGGGGTCGAGGGAACAGCCGGCGCGGTCAGCGTCAGCTTCGACGGTGCGATGAGCGAAGTCGAAAACGCGGGCACGTCTTTGCCGTCGGCCGTCACGACCAGCGCTTCGCCGCCGGTCCAAAGCGCCGTTTTGCCAGTCGCCGCGTTGTACGTTGTGCCTGACGGGGCAAGGTCGATCGGTTGCGTACCCCCTGTAATGTGGATGGTGCCCGCAGAGCGATCCGTTTCGACGAGGGTGCTGGCTCCGGTAAGGGTCTCGATGACGCACGGCCCGACGGTCTTCGTGGTCGTTCCCGTTTCGGTGCCTTTGGTCTCTACGAAGTAGGCGCCCGCCCGATAGGACCCTTTCGTTCCACCGTCGACCGTGACGGTATCGCTGATCGCAAATACTCTTCCGATGTTGCCTGTGTCAGCGCCAGCGTCGGCTGCGTCGCTTGGCGCCGCATCGGCCGCCGCATCGACCGCAGCGTCGCTGCTTGCGTCAACGGGTGGTGTTGCTGCGGTTGAGCAGGCCAAGACACACTGGAACACGATTGCCGTCGCGAGGACCTTGGTGAGCATGTCGACAAGGTAGCGCTGCGGACCGTGTGTCCTTACCTTTTTTTGCGCTCAGCGCGCCATCGCGGCGCACTCGCCCTTGGGCCCGCGCTTGCCTTCGGTGAGGCACGACTTGAAGCAACGCTTGGCCTCGGCGTTGTTGCCCTTCGTCTGATACGCGGCGCCAAGGATGAGCCACGCCTCTGCGTCGGTTGGGTCGAGAGCGACCGAGCGTTCGCCAGCTTCGATTGCCTTCACGTTCTTGCCGGCCTCGAGGGCGTTGCGCGAAGCGTTCTTCTCTTTCTTTGCCTGAACCGGATCGAGCTCTGGCGTCTTCGCTTCTTCAACCTTCTTGACTTCTTCTGCAGGCGCAGGAACGACGGGTACAGGTACGGCGACTGGAGCAGGAAGTGTGGCGGGCTGAACCACCGCTGCGGCTTGAACCTTTGCGGGACTTGCCGCCGCAAGCGCTGGGCGCTCGGAAAGCGCCGCTACGGACATCGTGGCCGACATTGCCTCGCGCGCGGAGCGCCCACGAACGGCACCTGCGACGCCAACGAGCGCGGCGAGGCCAACGGCTGCGGCGACGTAACGGCCGAGCTGCGCGCGACGCGCGACACCCGCCGGAGTGAGCGAGAGCCTCCGAATTGCAAGCGGGTCGTTCTCGTCATCAAGATCGAACTCAACGGGCGCAAGGCTCGGGCTGTTCGGCGCTTCGAAAAACGCGACACTCACCGCCTCGTCGTCTGGCGTGGCTGGCTTGGCTGGCTTGGCAGGGACGACGGGCAGGATCAGCGTCGCCGGCGGAATGATCGACGGGGTCTCCTCGTCAAGCGCTGCGTCATGCAGGCGAATCGTGGAGACTTCGGGTTCGGGCACGCTCCACGTGGCGCTCAGCCGCACACTCGACGTGCCGCTCGAACGATTGGCCTGCTTTTTCTTGGCCCGCGCCTTCTTGCTCATGTCGTTTGCCCTAATTTCCGCTGTTCCGCAAAGTTGGTTCTTGAAGGTCCCGATTGCAGAGCATGCAACGGGCGTGCTCAATAGCAACGTCTCGAATGCGCGCTATTTGAGAGGGTGCGTTAGGAAAAGGACGTTCGCCCCGACGACTTCCGGGTCATGATTGCGCCACCTTGGCACCTAAGAAAGAGACAAATACGTCACATCGAGGCGAGGTGGCCGCAACGCTCGCCCCTCGGGCGGTAGAGCCACTCCGGCGAGGCCACCCGTGGGTTTGGCACGAATCGATCAGAAAAGTGACGGGTTCCATGGGTACTGGAACTCCGGTCACCATTGTTCATGAAGGCGACGTCGTGGGACACGGGCTCGCCGACCCGGGGTCACCCATCGAGGTGCGTGCTTGGGGCGCTCCCTTCACCGCGACGTTGGTCCGCGAACGAGCCGCACGTGCGGCCTCAATCCGGCGACGGTTCTTTGAGGGGCAGCGCACAACCGCGTTTCGACTGATCGCGGGCGAAGGCGATCGCATGCCAGGCCTGGTGGTCGACGTCTATGGCCCGTATGCGGTCGTGAGGCTCGACGGCGGGTCGCTACTTCCGCATCGCGAGCTGCTTGCAAAGGCTCTCGAGCCCATCGTCAAGCAACTTAACGTCATTGCGATGAGCGAGCGCGAGAGCGTTCGTGGCGAAAAGCCCAAGTTCACAGTTTGGTTTGGTGAGGCGCTCCCCGAGCAAGTCACCGTCGAAGAGTACGGCGTTCCGTTCGTCGTCGATCTGCAAGACGGGCAAAAAACCGGCGCGTTTCTCGACCAGCGAGACAACCGTCGCCTGGTCGGGACGCTTGCGAGAGACAAGCGCGTGCTCAATTTATTTTCGTATGCGGGTGGCTTCTCGCTGCACGCAGCGCTGGGTGGCGCGAAGCACGTGACGAGCGTCGACATTGCGTCCAAGGGCCACGCGACCGCGCAAAAGAGTTTTGTGCTCGCGGGTGTCGATCCGAAGCTGCATTCATTTGTAACTGCAGATGTATTTCAGTTCCTTGACCGTGCAGGTGCGCGCGGCGATCAGTGGGACCTGATCGTGTGCGATCCCCCAAGTTTTGCGCCCAACGAGAAAGCAGTCGTGACCGCGATCGCTGCCTATCGGAAACTGCATAAGGGCTGCGCACGGGTGCTTGCACCTGAGGGGCTGTTGTGCGCTGCGTCTTGCTCGAGCCACATCGATGCAACGCGATTCATGGCGACGCTGGACGATGTCTCGCTCGACAGGAACGACCTGCGGCTGCTGCAGTTGAACGGACCGCCGATCGATCATCCGACGCTACCGGCGTGGCCAGAGGGTCGCTATTTGAAGTTCGCCATCCTGGGATAGCTCCGTCGCAACGGCGACCGTGTACGCTGCCAGAGTGCCAACCGTTACTCCGGGTGAGATTGAATACGTTTCGAACGGCGCGGGGTTCAAGCTTGCGCTCAAACATGTAACGCGAACGGTGACAAATAGGCCGCGGCGACCTATTTTGATCATTCCTGGTTACGGAATGAACTCGTTCATCTTCGGCTTCCACCCGAAAGGCCATTCGCTCGAGAGTTACCTCGCCGCACATGGCTTCGACGTATGGAGCGTCGACTTGCGCGGGCAAGGACGCAGCCGAAATGAGCGAGGTTCATCGCCGCACTTTGGACTCGCCGAGATGGCGATCGATGACATTCGCGTCGCCCTCGCTCATGTCAGGACGCGCAGCGACTCTCCTGACGGGTTGATCGACGTGATCGGGTGCAGTTTGGGGGCCGCACTTGCGCTTGGCCACATCGCGCACGAACCCAACGCACCCGTGGGCAGCTTCGTGAGCCTCGGCGGTTTGATTCGCTGGGTCACGGTCCATCCGCTTCTACGCCTTGCGTTCTCCTCGCCTGGCCTCGTGGGCAAGATTCGCATTCGACACGCAAGACCGCTTGCCCGAGTCGCGTTGCCGCTCCTCGTCCGGTACCTACCGCGCGTGCTGGCGATGTACATGAACGCGGGTTCAACGGACACCTCGCACGTCAACTTGATGGTCCAGACTGTGGAAGATCCGTCGCCCCGCATCAATCAAGAGATCGCGGAGTGGATCGCGTCCCGCGACCTCATCTTGCGCAGTGTGAACGTGACCCATCGTATGCGCAGCATGAGGCATCCATTGCTATGCATTGTCGCCAAGCACGATGGCGTCGTCCCGCCGGAAACCGCGCGAGCGGTCTACGAACTCATGGGTTCGCCAAAGAAAGAACTGCTCGAGGTGGGCGACGATGCGATGAAAATGTCGCACGCCGACCTGTTTATTTCGCACGAAGTGGAGGAACGCGTTTTCCGGCACATCGTGGACTTCCTCGATCGGCATCACGTCTAATGGACCTTTCCGCGACCCCCTTCATGAGCGACAATTGCACTCGTGACTGACGCAACGCGAACGCCGCCGTTGGGAATGCCCGCCATGCGCATCACACAGCGCATCGCCACAGTGACCACAGTGACCACAGTGACCACTGAGGCGCCGCCACCGTCGTCGTCGTCAAGCGCGCTTGCCAACCGCACCGTGCCGCCACAAGCGGGCTCATTTCGGCCTGGCGCATCAAGGCCGCCGTCCCATCCACAAAGCATTCCTCCGAACGGAGCACTTTTACGTTTTCCGCAGCAGGGGTCACTCCTGGTGTCTCCGCGCGGTGCTTACCTTGTGCACGCAACACTCGGCACGGGCGAATTCGGCGCTGTCTACGAGGGCGTGGGCCCGTTTGATCAGGTCTACGCGCTCAAGATGATGCGCCCCGCCAACCGACCCTACGCAGAGGTTCAAGCCGAATGGGCGAAAGAAGTGCAGCGCTTGCTCAGCGTGCGACATCCGAACGTCGTCTACATTTACGACGCATTCGAGCACAACTCGCTCTTCTACCTCGCCCTCGAGAGCTGCGACCACCCGCTCAAGGCCATGCTAGGTCAGCCGTTGCAGGAAGGCCTCACGATCGAGCTCGCGCGGCAGCTCCTCGCAGGCGTCCAGTTCTTACACGACAACGACATCGTTCACGACGACCTGCACCCGGGCAATGTCCTCATCACGCATGTCGATCGACCGATCGTCAAGATCAGTGACTTCGGCATCAGCCAAGAGTTGCGCGGGTTGCCTGCCATAAGGCCGAACGTGGTGCACCACGCGATCATGGCACCCGAGATTCTGGCGACAGGATTCACGACCAAGCAGAGCGATTTGTATCAAGTCGGATTACTTATGTACTGGATGCTCGTCGGCGAACCCGCGATTCCCCCCGGGATCGCCTATGCTGATTTGTGTCGATGGGTAGCCGACGGTGAGCCGCGACGCCGCGCCGAAGCCATCGGTACGCCGCTTGGAGACTTGGTGGCCCGCATGCTTCGGAGGCGCGAGCAGTTTCGCTACACGACCGCGCGCGAAGTATGGGGCGACCTGCGTGAGCTGCCCGCGTGGAAAGCACGCGACTTGTTTCCGCCAAAGTGATGAACAGCGTCAGCGTTGGCGAAGATGCGCGTTGAGCGCTCGGGCAATCCTGTGCGCTACGCGAGTCGCGTCGGGGGCACCGGTGGCGGTTCCGTCAATCGAATTGACCAATGCGATACCGCGCACTGACGATGTGAGAAACACCGCATCGCTCGCAAAGAGGTCGCTTAGCGCGAGCGCCTTGTATGCGACGGTCAAGTTTACTGACGATGCAAGCTCAAGTACCAGTCTGCGCGTAATACCCGCAAGCACGCCGTCTGGCGCTGTGAGCAGCGTCCTCCCCGACACCGCAAAGACATTCGCGGTTGCCGCCTCGCGCACCAGGCCGTCCTCATCGATGAGGAGTGCGTCGTCACAGCCACGCGCCCGCGCCTCGGCGAGCGCATCGCCATGCGCGCCATAAGCAAGCACCTTATGCCCAGGTGTTGTGACACGCCGCCCCCTCACAGAAGCAGCTGAAGCGGTAGGCACGCATTCGGTGGCGCTGTACGCCGTCGCGATCACGGTATCGTGCACGCCCGACTCGGTTCTCTCAACGCGGACATCAACGCGCGCATCGCCAGCGATACGTGCGACGGCACCTTCAACATCACGTCGAATGCGCGCAAGGTCGCACGCAATGTTCATCGCGAGTAGCGACCTCGAAAGCCGCTCGAGGTGAAGGTGCACCGTCGGCAATCGCCGCTCGTGTGTCCGGAAGACCTCGAACGCGCCGACCCCCGAGCGAAGGCCCAGCGGTGACGCGATCGCGTTGGACACATCTGAAGCCAACCCGTCAACGAAAACGATGCGGTTCATTCCGCGCGCAAATCACCGAGGCGGTCTTGCGCACGCGAAAATGCTGGGTCAACTTCGAGCGCGCGTTCGAACATCTGCCTTGCGCGCGGCCTATCGTCTTGGACAAACGCGACCTCTCCCAAATAGAAGAAGACCTCCGCCTTCGAGATGCCGCTGTTTTCGTCAAGTTTCTGAAGCAACAGCGCACGGAACGTTCTTTGTGCGCGCTCCCAATCTTGGCTCTCGAATGCGAGAATCGCGAGATCGCGCAGGACGGGCATCGAGCCTGCATCGACCTTGAACGCGGCTTCGAGCGCATCGAGTGCTTCGAGCGGACGTCCGAGTTGCTTAAGCAAACCTGCTCGTTGGTGCTGATACTGAGCGAGCTCACGCGTCCGCTGACCGCCCATCTGATCGATGAGGCGCTTGAGTGTGTCCGTAGCGCCTTCGAGCTGCCCCTCCTCGGTTTGAAGCGCCACGAGCTCAAGGAGCAGTGGCCGATCATAAGGCGTGAGCTCAACGGCGCTGACCAATAGCGATATGGCGCGCGCCCGATCATCGAGCCTTTCTCGAGCGAGCTCAGCCGCCTGCTTCAAGAGCAACACCCGAGCGGTCACCGGCTCTGGGGGGGGCGGTGCGCTGCGTCCGGGCGGAGTCAACGCCACCTGGACGCCCGGATTCTCGCGTCCGATCTGCTCAGCATCTTCGAAAAGGCGGGTTACAAGATCTCCCCACCGACCTTGCCGCTCGTAGGTCTCACGAAGGAGATGACGAGCGTCGGAGAGCCCGGGGTCGAGCGCAAGAGCGCGGTAAAGCGGCTCCTCGGCTTCCCCGAACCGCTCGACGCTGACGAGCAATCGTCCGAGCTGAACGCAGATCGGGCCGACATCAGCATCGTTCCGCACCTTGACCAACTCACTTAGCGCGGCAATTGCACCGTCAACGTCGCCATCGAGCTCGCGAAGGCGTGCGAGGGCCGACAGCGCACGAAGGTTCCCAGGTTGCAGGTCCGTCGCGCGCTCGTAGAATGAGCGCGCCTGGTCAATGTCGCCCACGCGCTCTTCGGCCAGCGACGCGAGCCTCAGGCACAGTGCGACTTGGCTCTCTACGTCGCCCTCTGCGCGCGCACCATCGAGACGCTTCTCAAGAAGTCCGACCAGGGCGCCGTACTGCTCGGTGCGTTCATAGAGCTCACTCAAACGCGCTATGGAATCACCGTGGAACGGCAGTTCACCAAGGACGGCTTCGAGCGCCGCGATCGCATCGTCAACTTGGTTGAGCTTTGCATCAAGCAGCTGCGCGAGCTCGAGGCGCAACGCGACGCGGTCTTCTACCGAGACCGCCTCCTCGACGCCGCGCTGGAGCACACTCGCAAGCCTCGCCGGTTCTCCGGCCGCAGCATAGGCCGCCCGCAAGTAAGCGAACGCACGCGCGTCGCTTGGGTCGTCCTGGTAAATGGTCTCGTAAAGCGCGAGCGCACGCGCTGCATCACCGAGACGTTCACCTAGCACTTGCCCCAGCTGATGCTTGAGCTCATGGAGGACGCTCGCGTCCACCTCAAGCTCTGCGCGACGAGCAAGCACGTCGGCTAGCTCCCTCCACTGTTCTCGCGCCACGAGCACTTCAGAGAGCTCTCCAAGCCCCCAGAGGTCATCAGGATCGACTTCGATGGACTCTCGGAGGATCGCCTCGACGAGACTCGGATCGCCGAGTGCCCCCGCCAGCGCTCGCGCCTCACGCCGAAGCATTTTTTGGGTAACGGAGTCATCCTCCAGGCGAGCCCGCGTTCGCAAGATTTCCAGGAGTGCGCGCTCCCGGCCCGGCACCCTACGCAACTGCTCAATGTCCTTGACGATCTCAAGGTTGTCGGGGGACGCGCCCTGTGATTCGATGAGCACCGCCTCGGCAGCGGCCGCATCACCCAACGGCCCTGCAAGAAGGCGAGCGAGCTTGAGACCGACCTCGCTGCGCACATCGCCCTTCAACTGTCCCCAGGCCTTTTCCAGCGCCGCGGAGTAGGGCTGCATTTCGCCAGTGCGCTGCGCCACGCGCTCGAGCTCGTCCTGCGCATCGACATCGGTTGGCACCTGCGCGACAGCTGCCTCGAGCATGCGCTGTGCGCGGATTGGCTGACCGCACTCGCTCTCGATGACACGCGCCGCTTCAAGGCGAAGGCGATGTCGGTCATCGTCTGCCGTAGCCCGGGCGACTCGTTGCTCGTGGAGTGCCGCGAGTTCTTCGAGCCGGCCGAGATCGCGAAACATCCGCTCGAGTACCTCGAAAGTCGCCTCGAAGCCGGCGTCGCTTGCACTCAAACTCACCAGGCGCGAGAGACTGGCCTCGTGCCCGGGCGCAAGGTCGAGCGCTTGCGTCAGATGGCCCACGGCACCCTCAACATCTTTGCGCACCGACAGAAGCAACCCAGCCCGCCGTTCATGAAGCTCAGCGAGCAACTGCGAGTCGGTCTCGGCTGCCAGGCGCCGCTCGATAACGTCAAGCAACTTGCCGTTGTCGCCCTGTACAGAAACCACGCGATCGAGTGCAGCAAGGAGCTCGTCGCGGTCTCCGGCGCGATCAAGCGCACGGTCGAGGGCGATGCGCGCCCTGGATGCGTCATGGAGCTCAATCTCGTGCACACGAGCTGCACGCGCGCTCAAGCTGGCGCTCGCTTCTACGTCGTGGTCTCCCTCGGCTCGCTCATCGAGCGCGTTTGCCCAGGTCTTCCACGAAGCCTCACCCATACGGCGACAAATCGCTTCAGCATCGGCGAACAGGGACTCGTCGTCAGGAACCTCGGCGAGCACCCGAATAAGTGTGGCGAGAGCTTCCGTCGGCTTCGCAAGGAGCTCGTCGTAGACGCGCGCGATCTCTCGAAGCGTTGCCGCCCTCGAAACCTGATCGTCGTCAACGCTGAGACGGAGCTCAAGCGCAAGGACGAGATCGCCGTGACGGGCGTGCTGACGTGATAGCCCGACAAGGGTATCCGCGACATCGAGCTTCACCTCGGGATGACGCTGTGGGAGCGCAAAGAGCTCACGCATGAGAGCGTCGTCATCCGCCGCTGCAAGCAACTCTTGAATTGCGCCTATCGCGCCTATCGCCTGGGCGGATTCGTCAAGTTCCCGAACGAGCAAGAGCGCGGCATCGACTTGATATCGGCGTCGCGCGAGATCGTCCCCGGTTACGCGCCCAAGCAATTGCAACGTTTCGTGTAACTCGGGCCACATGCGCTCACCGCGATAGAGTCCCGCAAGGCGATCGGCAACGCGAATGTCCGCTGGACGGATCGCAAGCGCTTCCACAAGAACGTCGATCGCTTCACGGCGATTGCCGAGAGCGCCCTCGTAGCACTGGCTCGCTGCAACCAGCCACCCAAAGCAATCGTCCCTCTCCTCAGGCGAAGCGAGTTCAACGCGCCTCCTGTAAAGCGTGACCAGGCGACCCGCGTCTGAGCGCGCCTCGTACAAATGGATCAGCGCGTCGATCGAAAGTGTATCCGCGACATCGAGCTCGTGCGCCCGCTCGAACGCTTCGATCGCATGAGCGCCGTCGTCCAGCATGTCGCGACGCGTCTCGCCGATCTGACGATACGTTGCCGCACGATCGAGATCGTCGCTTAGTGCTCGAACCTTCCGCTCAAGCGCGCGAACCAGCGCTTGCCAATCGGAGAGCAGAGTCGCCAGCCGCTCGACTTCCACAAGCGGGTCAAGCTCATCGGGGTCTAGCTCGGCCAGCCGCTCCCAGGTCTCGAGTGCGCGTCTTGGGTCATCTCGGTGGTCATCGTGAAGACGCGCGAGTGCGCTGAGAAGTTCGCGCTTAGTAAAGGCCTCCGCACGCCCAATCGCGCGGTCGTAGTGCACAGCGAGTTCGTCCCAGGCTTCCCACTCACCCGCAAGACGATCCATCTCGCCACGAAGGTCGCCGTTGTCAGGGTCAAGCTCAAACGCAGCGGCGTAGGCGGCGAGCGCCTCGCGCGGGCTCGACAACTCGTGCTCGAGCAAGCCGGCTATCTCACGAAACAGGTCGGCCCTCGATAATAAGTCCTTGGTGCGCCCAGCCCGCCGTTCGAGAAGTCGGACGACATCGCGAAAACGCGAACCATGCCTGTAGCGCGCCGTCAGCAGATCCTCGACCCTCTCGTCGAGCTCTCCACTCACGCCCAAGTGCGCCTCAAGCATCACCAGCGCGAGCGACGCCACCTCACTTGTCGGCTCAGGCTCGAGCTCGAGGACGATTCCAAGCTCATCGATCGCTGGCGATGGATCATTCAGGCGATCACGCAAGAGGCCGGCCAGCTCGAGACGCAGTTTGGCTTCGACGGTTTGATCCTCAGCCCGCTCAGCCCGCGCGCGAACCAGCGACGCAAGATCGCCCCAGGCTTCCGTCTCTGCGAAGAGTCGTCGCAGTGCGGACACCGCTGTCTCATCGCCCTCATCGCTCTCGAGAGCATCTCGCCAGAAGCGAATTGCACGCGAGCGATCGTTGAGACGCCCCTCCGCGAGCTCAGCAAGCTCAGCAAGCAGGTGAAGATTGCGCTGTCGAGCGGCTGGATCAACCACGCTATCAAGGGCCTCTACGTAGTGCGCAATACGGTCTTCGTTGCGTTCGAGCGCGGCAAGCGCGCGATCAACTGCAGCGAACGCAGGCGCGCTTGGGTCTCGATCGAATTCGTATGCACGGCAGAAGTACTTGAGCGCCGGCTCAAACGACGCGGATGCTTCATAAAGTTGACCAATCTTGCTCGCAAGTTCCGCGGTCACAGAATCGTCGTCATCGATCTTGTCGAGCTCGTGTGCAAAAATCGGCGCAAGCCTATCCTCGACGCCGGCGACGCGTGCAATGCGCTCAAGCTCTGCCCAGGTTTCGGTATCGGCGACGTCCAGCGCAAGCAGCTGACTTAACGTCGTAAGCGCCCCTTGATAGTCCTCTCGCTGTTCTTCTTGGAGTTTTGCCAACCGGCGGAGGAGCAGCGCCTGTTCGTCCACCTCGGAACTCGACAGCCGTAGCGCCAGCACCCGCTCGGCGTTCGCCCAATCGGACGTCGTCATGTAGAGCGTCTCGAGTAACTCCGCCGCGCGGGCGCGAGAGTCGCCTACCGTAAGGTGTGACTCAAGAAACAGTCGAGCGCCGGCATGCGTAGAATTGAGGTCGAGTGCGGTCGCCGACTCATCCAGCGCGCGCGCGCTGTCATTCAGGTAGGTCGCAAGCAGCTGTGCGATCTCGATGTGAAGATCCGCTTTGGCATCGTTTGATGTCGCGGCTTCGAGCTGACGCTCGCGGAGTTCAACACGACGGGCGTGCGCACCAGCGGTCGCGTACAGTCGATCGAGTGATCCGAGTGCGCCCTCGTCAAGGGCGAGGTCGATCGCAGCTTCGAGAGACTGCACCGCGCCAGGCGCGTCACCCTTCTGCTCGAGCAGCGACGCATGCCGAGTGAGCAAAGTGAATCGCTCCCTGTCGTCCGATTCAAGTTCAATGCGTCGGGCGAGAATTTCGATCAGGCCAGCCGCGTCACCCGCCGCCCCGGCGTAGAGGCGCTCCAACGCGACCAGCGCATCGCGATCATCGCCGCGCAGATCGAGCGCAACGCGAAAGAGTGCAATCGCATCTTCGAGCTTACCGTTCGCCTCGTATAGGGCAGCTAACTGGCGCGCAACCGCCGCTCGGTCATCCTCATTTATAATGTCAACTATCTTGACCGACACCGAATCCGCGAGGGAAAGCGCCTTGTCTGCACGCGCAGCGATTCGGGTCGCTCGCTCCAGCCACACGAGGACTTCAGGCTGATCGACGGCGAGATAGAGCCCGCGCAGCGTGTAGGCGTAAGCATCCTCGAGGGCCCCCAGTTGGTGCTCCGCGAGAGCCGAAGCCTCCTCCAGGCGCCCAAGCCTCTCGCGCACACTATCAAGAACAGCGAGCTCGACTTCGATGACCGAAAGCAGGCCACGCGCATCGCTCTCGGCTTCGTACAGAGGGCGCAACATCTCAGCTGCTTCGCGACGAGCGCTATCATCATCAAGCATCTTGACGAGTATGGCGCGCGACGGAT
Source organism: Nannocystis exedens (assembly GCA_945865595.1). GTDB lineage: Bacteria > Myxococcota_A > Polyangia > Polyangiales > Polyangiaceae > JAHFDX01. Next base: position 12,265 of record CAMBEV010000076.1, read on the forward strand.
GCTGAGGTGCAATTGAAAGCAGCTCCCGCAAGCTCTCAAGCGCAAGCGTTGGAGCGCCAAGAGCGTGAGCCCTCAGCTCAGAGAGTTG
>CAMBEV010000077.1 GCA_945865595.1 Nannocystis exedens
GTGGCGCCACTCTGGCAATCCTATGGGTCAGCAGCTCAGCCGTTGCCGCGCCCACAGCGCTTGTCAAAGGCGAGCCCCTGGCTACGCAACGCTGTCAACGGATGCCGCCACTGCGGGCCTGCGGGCGGAGACTGCCCCGAAACCGCCGAGCCTTCGAGTTGCGCGTCGTCTGAGCCGAGAAGACCACGACGGGTAAGCAACTTGACCGTGCAACGCGCTTCGCGATACCCGAAGGGGTACGCACGACCTTCTCGAGCACCTCGCCGACTTGGCTCGTCTGAAGGTGGCCGAGCGACTTCCACGTTGGTGCCAGCGCATCTGAGCGGTACGCGCCGTCGAGGAAGACCGCGTGAAGATGCGGGTTGAGCCGCATGTCCGATGACGTCCGTTGCGTCACTGTCACCGAACCACTTCGCCAAGCGGCCTCGCCGTCTTGCAGCCCTATCCCGGATAATTCGTCTCGCACGGAAACGGCATGGCCTCGCAGCCGATGCCTACCGCGGGGCGCTTGATGGGGCTCGGAAGGGGTGAAATGCGGAAACCGAGCACGCCGCGACGTTGACGCCCTCAGCTTCGACGCCGCGTTGGTTAATCTGTGCAGAGCTCAGGTGTGTCGACGATGAGGCGGCGAGCGAGAGCACGAAAGACATCGGCGAGCGGAAACGCGATTGGCAAGCGCACGAGGAAGCGGCGTGCCGACTGCGTGACGATGGCCGCGACCTTGAGCAAACGTAACCGTATGGAGTCGAATTGAAGAGCTCCGAGAGCTGGGTCGACCTTCGCGAGCGAGAGCCGCAGCGTGCGCATCAAGCGATAGGCGACCGCATGGAGGAGCAAACGGAAAAAGTTCGCGACGAATTTCCCACACGAAAGCCGGTCACCAAAAAGCGCGTTTTTGAAGTCCTTAATTCGGTTTTCGGCGTGGCCGCGGGCGCAGTACCCAACATCGTAGAGCGTCTGCGGGGCGATATCGTCAAGAGAGGTGACGATGAAGCGTGGGTTCTCTCCGTAAGCGGAATGCTCTGCCTTAACGACGATAGTTCTGCTTCTTGACCATGTGCCAGCAGCATACTGAAACTGATCGAAGTGGCGGACGTGGCCCATACCTCCGCCATGCCATTGCGCGGCTGTCTGCCGTGCAGGTGCTGAGAGCGCGAGCAAACGTGAGTTTGTCGCGATACCGACGATGTAGTGCACTTCGCCAAGCTCATCGCGCAGCGCATCCACTCGATCGAGCAAGCCCGGGATCGAAAATGCGGCGTCACCGCGGACTACGATTTGCGCTTCGGGAAAGCGCTTCTTGATCAGGCGAATCACACGCGTGAGCATCATCCGCGATCCTCGCGCGCCGTGAGCGTTTCCAGGGCGCAGAAGCAATGTGACAAGCTCGCCGTCATCATCAAAGACGAGCAGCGGGTGATACATCCAGCGACCGTAGAAGCCGTGAAAGAAGGTTAGCTGTTGTTGGCCGTGCGTTTTGTCGGCGGTCGAATCAATGTCGAGCACAACGCACCTTGTGTCATCGGCAAGTGAGTTGACATACTCTTGCTCCAGTACGTTGACGATCGCATTGAGCTCTTTCCCCGTGATCGCGTTTTCAAAGCGAGACAAAGTCGGCTGCGACGAGAGGCCACCAGCATCAATGTTGCGATCGCACGCGACGTTCAGAACGCGATCGTGACGCATGGTGTCCGCGTCGTTGCAGTCTTCGTAACCCATTGCGATCTGAAATGCCCGCTGGCGCACTTGCTCGACTCGGTCGTGGCTCACGCGACTCGCGTCTCGCGTGTCCGTCAAACACGCGGCCACCTTGGCGCAAAGGCCGATGCGTCCGTCGACTTGTCGCAGCAACAAGATCCCCGCGTTGCTCGAGATCTCGGGTGCATCAAATTGCACCTCGACCGCGCGCGACCGATGAAACGGGAAGCAGATTGCTTCGCTACAGTCTGTCATGGGCTTCTTGTGGGTCATTGTGTCGGCCTCAAACCTCACAACGACCTCAAGAGCCCGTTAATTCCCGCGTTCGTGAAAACTTCTCCGAAACGCTCCCATTACACGACGACGCCGCGGTGAATTATCCGGGCTCGCAGTCCATGAGGAAATACGAGCTCGCGTCGACGAAGCGGATCGCCTGCGTCACCGCCAAGTCGAACGAGCGCAGTATGAAACCGATCACGCCCGTCGCAGGTGCATGCAGGTCGATTCTGAAAACCGCCTTGTCGCCGACTCGCTTGAAGCGGAGTGGAACGCGAGGCTGCACCCCTTCGGGTATCGCGAAGCGCGTCACGCGCTTGCCGAGGCGCAGCAAGAGTACGAACGTCAACGCTGCGCCGATCGCCTCATCGTCGACGATAAGGAGCGCGAACGCATTGGCGCGCTCGCCAGCAACTTCCCCGCCGTCTGGGCGAACCCCAATACCCCTCATCGCGAACGCAAGCGCATGCTCGCGTTGCTCATCGAAGACGTCACCTTGATCAAGCAGCGCCACGTCACCGCGGCGGTCCGCTTTCGGGGAGGCGCGACCACGACGTTGACGTTGCCGCGCCCGTTGACGCAGCAACAGCTTCGCGCCACGCACGTGGAGGTGCGTGACCAAATCGACGCGTTGCTCAATGAGTACACCGACGCCCAGATCGTCCACGTCATCAACGAGCGCGGATTGAAAACCGGCGCGGGCGACGCCTTCACTCCGGAAAGCATCCAGTGGCTTCGCTTCTCTGCGAAGCTCAAGACACTCAAGCAACGCTTGCTCGAAGCCGGGATGTGCACCTCAAAGCAGATGACCGCCAACTTCGGGCACAGCCGCCACGTCCTCAGCAGACTCCGCCTCCAGGGAAAGATCAAAGCGCGTATCTGCAACGACCATGGCGAGTGGCTCTACTGGCCACCTGACCGGCCTTCGGACTCGCTAGCCCCGCAATTTGCACCACCCATCACTTCCACTGCGCGAGGTGCAGTATGAAAGACGCTCCTTCGCGTTTGATGTTTTGCGGTGTGCCAAGTGCAACGGCCGCATGAAGCGCGTAAGACGTTATGTCAAGAGTGTTGACGAAGAGACGGGGCCACCCTTGGAGGATCGCGAAGCGCGTCCGCGAGGGCGCCGCCAAGGGGCGCCTCCGTATTGGCACAGCATCGTACTTCGCAGGCTCGAGCTTGGCGATGTGGCGTAGTTCGCGTCGCAGCGGGGGACGTGTGTCCGACCCTCCAAATTGGGCCTGAAGTGCCTCGCTGGCCGGGGTTCGCCCCTGGGTTCACCGGCTGAACATGCTGCCCGAGGCACCCCGAAAGTATCCGCGGCCCACGTCTTCCCATCGAGCCTCCTGGTCGGAAGGGGGCTTCTTTTACCTACGCGCGGAGATGCCGCGACGCACAGTTCGGCAATCTTCTTGACGCTCGTGAAGTCTTTCGGGCCGAGGTTGTAAACGTTGAGCGCGTCGGGACCATGGTCAAGCGCGTGAACTAAGCCCGCAACGCAATCGGTGACGTGGAGGTAGGGCTTCGATTGCGTACCGTTGCCGAGGACGTCGAGATATTCGGGGTGGGCCTTGAGCTTCTTCAGAAAATCGAGAATTGCGCCGTGCGTACCCCGAGGGCCGACGACATTGCCGAAGCGGCAGATCGTACCGCGAATCTTAAAACACTCGACGTAGGACGACACGAGCGCCTCGCCCGCAAATTTGCTCGCGCCGTAGAGCGAAATAGGTAACTCGCCAAGTTCTGTTTCAGCACAGGCTTTGGCGGTGTTGCCGTAGACGGTGCCACTCGATGAAAAGACGAAGTCGGCGATGCCGTTGAGTCTGGCGGCTTCGAGGGAGTTGTAGGTGGCAATGGTGCCTTGTTCGAGATCGAGCCGCGTGCGCTCGAGTCCCCAGCGTGCCTCAGGATTGGCCGCAAGGTGGACGATGACGTTGTGACCCTTTGATGCCTCGGTGAGCGCGTCGAGATCGAGTGCGTCTCCGCGTACGATGGAGAGGCGGCCCGATGCTTGGGCCTTGGATAGAAATTCCTCGCGCCCGACGGAAAAGTTATCAAACGCAGTTACATGATAGCCGCGCTCGGCGCGTACCTCCACACGGTGGCTTCCGATGAAGCCCGCGCCGCCGACCACAAAGGCTGAACCCATGTGTTGCTTTTATCCCATCACACGGCGCGCCGCACGCGCGCCAGAAGGCGGGTTCCGCCGCTGGGGTTCCGACGGCGCTCAATTCGTCGATGCGATCGCGCAACCGTACGAGCGGCTCCTCAAACGGAAGAAGAAACGCTTGCGCCAACGCTCACTCCTTAGACGTGGGGACGCCGTAGATTTGGGTCTTGTTGACGACGCGTTCGCGCAGCACGCGGAAGCGCCTCATAGGGTGCTCTTTGCCTTTGAGCGACTGCGGCGCGAGTTCTTCGGTTTCGAACCGGTGCCCTAGGCGAGCGAGCGTCGCCTCACTGATGACGATCTGCCGGCCGATGGCTCGTGGATTGCTCGACGCAGACGGTGATAGTGCAGACGCGCCCGAGGACGACGCGCAGCTCGAGGGTTCGGCAGTTTCGGGCCGTTCGCCACCGGCAGGCCCGCAGTGACGCGCTTCGTGATCCCCGACGGGGGACCTGGCAATGGTCACAGATGCAGCGAGCGTACCCCTTCGCGTATCGCGAAGCGCGTCCGCGAGGGCGCCGCCAAGGGCGCCTCCGTATTGGCACAGCACCGTGCTTCGCAGGCTCGAGCTTGGCGATGTGGCGTAGTTCGCGCCGCAGCGGGGGACGTGTGTCCGATGCTCCAAATTGGGCCTAAAGTGCCTCGCTGGCCCGGGTTCGACCCTGGGTTCACCGGCTGAACATGCTGCCCGAGGCACCCCGAAAGTATCCGCGGCCCACGTCTTCGCATCGAGCCTCCTGGTCGGAAGGGGGCTTCTTTTACCTACGCGCCGCAATGACCATGCCCGCCCGCGCAAGCGCGTGAGCCGTGCCACGACGCTCGCGTTCGAGCCACGAGCAACGACGATCGGCGCCATGTTTTCCTACGTGCCGGACAATTCGCCCACGACCGCAGGTGCCACACAGCGCGCCCACCGCCACCAGGGCACAAAGCGGCCCCGATGCCATTGAATTTCTTGGTCGCCCCCGTAAACAGCAATTGGCGTGACTTCACCCAAATCGGGTGCCGCGGTGCGCAGCAGATCGGCCAATTTTGTGGGATTTTGCAGCCAATCACTGGCGAACGTTGCGCCGGCCTTGATTTCTACGGCCAACGTAGCGCCGCTCCAAGTTCTGAGGAGCAAGTCGACTTCCTCGCCGCGTTGGTCGCGGACGAACCAAGCCTCGGGGCGCCGACCGCCGTGATGGGTAATCTTCAATGCTTCCGCGACCACCCAGTTTTCCGCCAACGCACCACGCATGGGATGGCCGAGCAAATCCGCTGGTGAACGCAAACTGAGCAGGCGACTGAGCAGTCCGCAATCCCAAAAGTAAAGTTTGGGCGCTTTTATCAAGCGTTTTCCTAGATTGCGATGCCACGGCTGCAGGCGAAAAACCAAATAATGCGCTTCCATGACGCTTAGCCACGCCGCCGCAGTCGGTTGGCTCAGGCCTGCATCACCGGCCAATGCCGACAAATTCAACAAAGAGCCGGCCCGCGTTGCCGTCAGCCGCACAAAGTCCATGAAACGACTCAGGTCGGCGACTTGCAAGATTGTGCGCACATCGCGCTCAACATAGCCGGTGATATACGCATCAAGCCAGGTCGCTGGGTCAAAATCCTTCGCATGAATCGCTGGATAGCCACCGCGAAACAGAACTTCGTGCCACGGTCGATTGCGCAGGTGGTGGCGCTGCTCCGGCGCGGCATCCAATTCGCCCGCGTCGAGCGGCAACAACGTGTGCCAGGCCGTGCGACCGGCCAAACTTTGCGCCGTGGATGCGGTTAGCGCCAGATGCTCCGAACCGGTCAACACAAAACGCCCCTGACGCGGATCAGCATCGACCAAACCCTGCAAATACGATGGCAAATCGGGAGCGCGCTGAACTTCATCGATCACCGCACCGTCGGGGTATTGGGCCAAAAAGCCGCGAGGATCTTCGGTGGCATGGCGGCGGGTGTCGACGGCTTCCAGATTGACGTACGGCAAATGGCTAAATGCAGAACGACAAAGCGTCGTCTTGCCCGATTGACGCGGCCCGGTGACGGTCAAAACTGGGAATTGCTTAGCAGATGCAAGTAGATCAGCGGTGGAACGGCGTGGGAACATGCGGCCAGTGCAGCACATGTTTGGACAGATGCAAGTTTCAGTTTTGAATTTGCACAAATTCTAGGAATAACAAGTTTTTTGTCGACGCGCTCATGCCCTGGCTGCCCACCAGGTCCGCGCCCAGTCGGCTTTCTCTTCGGTGCCAGCTTCCCACCCGGACCATCCGACGCCGGTGGCTTGCTCGAATTTGAAGACGACTGCCGCAGCTTCTCTTCGAGCCCCGCGATCCGAGCGGACTTCCGCACATGCGTGCGGCGAAGCACCGATCTGTCCGCTGTATTCGAACCGAATCGGGGAAAAAGGTCTGCAGCGCCGTCGCGAGCCGCTGCAAGACGAATGCAAGCTCGTGCGATGCAGCGAAGATTTTCTGCAGCGATCCGAACTCAACGAGCGCCTCAAATTTGAATACCGCCGGTGACTGGGTCATCGGCAACAAGGAGCGCTTGCAATTCTCCCTTTCCGACTGGCCGTCAGGCACCGAATCGCTCTCGATGACAATCAAGCCACACACCGGGGGACCGACGTACAAATTGAGCACCGCGAAGTTTCTCAAGGCGGGTTTCATTGCACCAGACATCGTCCTGAACAGCAGCCGTGAGGCCGACTGAGTACCCAAGGGCTTGCGGGGGGGTGGGCAGCCAAAACCAGCAGGGAAAGAAGCCCCCTTCCAACCGCCAAGACACCGTTGGAAAGGTCCCGTCAGCGTGCCCACGGCCGGCGCGAAGCACCGATGCGGCGCGTGAACCTCAGGGTCGAGCCGTAGTCACAAATGCAGTTCAGCCGAATTTGGGGCACCGCACACACGTCCGCCAAGTAGGGCGGCGTTCTGGCTAGCGCGAGCAAGATGTCCCCCGTCGGGGATCACGAAGCGCGTCGGCCGCTGATAGCTCCCAAGCCGAAGGTCGAGCCCCACGTGGAGCAAGACGACGAAGCGCCCCTTCTGCGACCACGTCGCTTCGGCATACGTCAGATTTGAAGCGCCGAGCACCGCGACGAAGAGCTCAACTTCCTTTGCCTCTCCAGTCTCCGGGTCAACGACGCGGAGGCGATTGCCAGAGTAGTCGACGAACATCTTGTCGCCCGCCACGTGGTGCTGCCGCATCGTCACATCGTGTGACTTGCGCCACGTCCGATACCGCGAGCAAAAGGCCGTGTATTGGTAACCGCATGAGTGCTTTTGTAGGTACTCGTGATGCAGCAGACTCATCGTCACGCCCGGCTTGCACCGCTCGCGCATGATCCACTCGCAGTCGGGCTCGGCTCGCTCAGCGCCTTCCGTCGCTGTTCGATGACCGTAAAGCTTCTTGTCGAGCGCTTCCTCGTCAAGAACCGATACGGCTTCCCATTCGACAAGCCCAACCGCTCTGGCTCTCGCCAGGAGCGAACCAACGGTGCCCGCGCTGCGGTTGATGCTCATCGCTATCTCGCGGTGAGACCTCCCGAGCTCAAACTTCTGCCTGAGTACTTCCTTTGCGTTTCGCATGCTGACCCGCTCGTTGGCCATCGCTCCTCCGTTGCCGAAGGAGACCCAATCTTTCGAGCCAGCGCACTCTCACCTGTGCGACATGCGCCCATGTGCATAAGTGATCACGATGCCGCGTTTTGTGTGATCAGTTTGCTGCGATTTTCGCACGCATCGGCCCCGGGCACAGCTCGATCATGCGTGGATACGCTTGCAGCGCCCGGTCAGTTCGTCGTTGGCGAGCAGGGGCTTACTTTGTCGCGATCTTCTTGCCCCAAAATCCGTTCGGAATTCCCTTCATGCGCGTGAACCCTGCAAAGGTATTTTTCCCTTTGCTCATCAGCGTGAATTCACCTTCGAACTGGAGTGGTGCGTCAGGACTCGTGTGAACGACCACTTGCTTGAAGAACACCTTAAGCCCTTCTGCGACAGCGCACACAGTCCAAGTCTTGCCGTCGACGACGAGCGTGGCGCTCTTGCCGTCGCGCGAGGTCGACTCAGGGAAGACACCAATGAGTGTGCAACCACCGGTCTTTGTCAGATCGAGTGACAGGGTCCCAATCTTGTCGCCCATCACGACCGCGTACGTTCCACTCAGTGCGGGATCGGCCGCCTTGTGCTTCGGGGCTTCTGCGAGGGAGTGATACATCGTGTTGAGAACGGAACTCCAATGGTTGTCTTGCCAGTTGTCGCTGCAGTCGTCAGCGATCAATTCTAAAAACATCGTGAACTTGTGCATCGCGCCGGTCGGGTAGCCCCATTCACCTGTGAGGTTCGACAACCTGCGCGCTCGCCAATTGCACTCGGCAACGTTCTTGCCACCATCGTACGATTTGACGTTCTGCCAGAAGGTCTCGTCCTTCAGCCAGACGCCGACCTTCTGGGCGAGGTCGCGGGTACCCGCGATTGCCAATAGCAAACTGTGCAAGTGCCGGGAACGAAGCACCGAATCATGGTTGATGCCACATGACTCGTTCTTGGCATTCTCACCAGGCTTGCATGCATGCGACCCGGGACCATGCTTCGGCCAATCGGCGAGAGCAGGCTTGGCTCCGGCTGGGATGTTCCACATGTTGAATTGGTTTTCGACAACCTTGTTTTGAGGAATGTCAAAACCTGTCGACGTGCGATGGCTGTACAAATTTTCAAACTGAGAGGTTGTCCACATCTCGCGAGGCACATCCCCCAGTGGCAAGACACTTGAGCCAGTCCAAGCATGCCAATCCTGCTCGGGGATGCTCGAGTGCGAGTACATGTCTTGAATCGCATGCAACGCGATGCCCAAACTATCGATGACCATTCTCGGATTGTTTTGTTTGCGGGCTTGAAGCGCGACTTTTCTTGCGGCGCGCTCGATACCGATAAGGCCGCGCTCGATCCAAGCGCCCGTGGGATAGTCGTCGAAGTGGAAGTACTGAGTCTGGTGACCCGGCGCGTGGCAATTCTTGTCGGTGCACCCGATTGCATCTTTGAAGTCCGCACCGGCGCAGTCCCCAATCTCGTCGGGATTTGGATGCCAACAGTGAGCCGCGCTGTCCTTTTGGTACATGTAATCGACCTGAAAATTCGCGATGTACACGGCATCGATCGCCGACTGCTTGAAGAGCCCTTGGAGGCCCGCGCTTGTGGCTGCGTGGTGAGGGCCTGCGGAATAGGCGTGTGCACTTGAGGCAACCGTAAACGCGGCTGCGAAAGTGATCAATTGGTGCCTCATTTTGCACCTCCCTTGCTCACCTTGCGTCGCAGAAGGAACGATCGCCGGCTGTCATCTTTCCAAGGCGTGTTGCCAGCAATCGACCAGGTTGTTCCGGCGACGGACTCTTGGCCTTCATCTCCCATCAGGTAGCCAACGAAGCGCTGCTCTTCTGCGCCAACCCACGATGCTGCACCGTCAGGGTGCACAGAAAATTGCCACATGTTGCCCCACAATCGGTCAGTCGAGATCCAGCGCTTCGTGCCCTTCGAGTCGGTCCAGTAGCCGTAGAATTCGCCGACTAGACCCAAGCGAAGGGTCGGCTGGTTCGCTTGCAAATCAACGGTCCCGATGTCGCCGTCGACGATCATTTCGTAGTGGCCTCCCCAGCGTTTGATCGGCACCCGAGGAGTGTTGGAACCCGCGGCTTGACTGAAGTACTGGGCTGCACCGAACTCGACGGTTGCGTGCACTCGATAGTGCGTTACCGGCCAACCCCAAAGACTGCGATCAACGAGCTTGAGATCGTACGTGCGTTTTTGCGGTCCCTTTCCCTGCAAGCTCTCCGCTTCGGTCCAGTCGAAGGCTACATACGTAAAATCAATCTCGTCGTCGTTGCTGTGGAAAGGGTCTTGCAGGCCTGAGTCGTTTTCAAAAAGCGAGAGATGAAAGCCGGCGGTTGTGTTCGGGTTGACCAGGCTATGGTCGAGCACCGTATAGTCAATGTTCTGAACTGCGCTCGCCTTGTCGTCTTCAACATCCGCCCATTTCTTCTTCAATGAAACTGGGTCGGCAGGACTAAAGCTAGTGATGAACATGTACGGGTAGTCGCCGTGGTCCACCGAAGTCAGGTCGTCCTCATTGAGGCACTCGAGCTTGGTGAGCTTGACGGTCACCTGTGAATAACCACTCTTCACCTCCGGCAGCGAATAGGCCGTCGGCACCATGACGGTGCGCTCATTGTTAAACAGGTCTCCATCGCCACCTGAATCCGGATCAATGCTCACCGTCACCGGAATGACCTCACCACTATTGGTGGGCGAGACTTTCAAGTTGGCTTCGAGATTGCGGCTCTGCCCGGCTTTCAGTTTGTCCGCGATTTTGACCACTACGTCGTCGACGTTCGGCGCCGAAAAACGAATTGTGAGGTCACCATGCGCAGTGCAGTCGGCCTGCGTAGCGCACTTGCCGAACCCTTGATTCGCGACAACTGCCTTTACGGTGATTTGCGCACCCGCCACCGGCTTCGCGTTCGTTGAAGAGAGGATAGAGACCGATGACACGGCAAGATCTGGCTTTGGCTTGGTTGCATCTCCAACGATGACTTGAATTGGCACTTTGCCGAGCACTACACCGGCGTTGACGACCTCAGCGACTGCCGCCTTGATTGGAAGCTGTGATGCATCAACGGGTATGAATAACGTGCGACCCGTCTTGGTTGCGATCGCGTTGACATCGATCGAGCCAATCGTCTTGTCGCCAACTCGAATTTGCAGCTCCGTCGGCAGCGACGCACACGTCCCCTTGTTGTCGATGCGAACCCGGATGCTCTCGCTCTTGCCTTGCGGTACGAGGGTCACTGTCGGAGGCTTGTCCATCTCAAGCTTCGCGCACATGCCAGCAAGGGCCGCCATCAGAGCTGGGGTAACGGAGGCTGCTTTTGGCAATTGCCCAACCAGCGTCGCCCAATGGAACTCGCCCTCGCTGCCCGAACCGGGCTTTTGCGCAGCCTTAGGCAAGAACGCGCGCGCCACCATTTGAATGCCTGCTGCATTTCCTACGAGCCGCGTCGAAGTTTTCGCCGCGGCGTCGCCAGTTGCAAATGAGCCTTTCGCCGGAAGGTATGCGCGAATGATGGGCATACGTTCCTTGAGCGAAGTCGCACGGAAGAGACCACGTAGTGAAGCGGCTTTACCGTCAACAATCTTTACGGTTATGCTCTCGAAGTCCTTGCTGGCTGCGGGGGTGAGCTTTGCACGCACTAGAGAGAACGTCTTGCCGCCTCGCTTTCGAACGCGTGTCTTGCAAGTCCAACCATCCCTCGCACACAGCTTTTCTGCGCTAAGCGCGTCTCCCGCAGTAACACCGGCAATTTCCGTTTTGCTGGCTGTCGCTACTGCGCGCGTCCCTTGAGCAGCTGCAGCCGCTCCGAGCGTCGCAGCAAGCGCTAGGCCTCGCGCGAACGTGCTTGTCATGGCATCCCCCTAATGAAGTAGCTTGTCGTCGCGCCGATGCTCTCAAGCATTTCGGGGGACAATTCCCAACAAACGATCCCCCCAAGTTATCGCATCATCCCGCCATTTAAGAGGTGATGTAAGCGCTGCCGTTAGAGCGGGTAAGACGACGCGAGCCGGTGTCGATATCGTCTCGCGCCGTCGAGAAACACCCCGTGAACATGCGGATTGAGCCACATGTCTGATGACGTCCGTTGCGTCACCGTTGCCGAACCGCTTCGCCAAACGGCCTTGCTCTCACCAGCTGCACACCGTGTAGAACGCGTGCACCGCGCAGACTAAACCTTAACGCGGTAGGAAACGAGGCCGTACAGGTCATGGGGAACCTATGAACCATCGACTTTCGCGCGCGCTTACCGGTGGCGTGCCAGTTTGCAGCCTCATGCAGCCACTTAAAGGCTGATTTTTGCAGGGTCATGCAGCCACCGCATTTGCAGGCTGATGCGGCCACCAGCACGAGAGG
>CAMBEV010000078.1 GCA_945865595.1 Nannocystis exedens
TGCCTATCCGGTGCGCGCGCGCATTCAGGGAAGCGGCGTTGGAGCCGTGCGGCACTGCGAGTTTTCGACGGGTCCGTTCGTCGAGCCGATCACGGTGTGGGACCCGCCACATCGCCTTGCATTCGACGTGACGTCGCAGCCGCCGTCGATGACCGAGATGAGCCCGTATCGAGCGATCAACGCGCCGCACCTCGAGGGCTACATGGTCTCAAGGGGTGGCGAGTTTCGGTTGAGCGCGTTGTCGGGTGGTCGCACACGCATCGAAGGCACGACGCACTACACGTTGGCGTTCTCACCCGAGACATACTGGGCGGCCTACGCGGAGCTCTTGCTCCACGCGATTCATGGGCGTGTGCTGGCGCACATTAAGGCGCTGAGCGAGCGAGCACCGCGTTAAAATCCTCCAGCGAGTCCCGCCCCAAGCGTCCACGCGTCGTAGTCGGCACGCGGTGAAGGCACCGTCGAAGTTGGCGACACGGCGTTGCGCTGCGATTCGTAACTCGCCTCGAATCGAACAGAAGGGACGAAGTGCACGTGAGGGTCGCTTGAATCGCGAAACGGGACGATGAGCCCTGCGGTGCCCATCAGCCGTGAACCAAGCCCATCCTGCGTTCCCTCGGTCACCGGACGCTCGATGTTGCGCCCGCCTGCGAACAAGAAGCCAGCTCGGCCCTGCGCGAACACGAGCAAGTGCGGCGAGAATTGGTGCTCGACCGTCACCTTCAGGTGCGTTTCTGCACCGGCAAGATCGTTGACGAAATCGCGGTAGTACGAAATCGGGCTACCGAGCAGCTGTACCGAACCTTTGCGGGTAGGAATGCCCAAACCGATTTCTCCGCCCGTCACAGAGAGCCGTTGCACCGACTTGTCAATCAAGAGCGCACCTCCCGAAACTGTGTAGCGGTAGCGGCTTGGGCTTCGAAAAAAACCTAGGCCCAATAGGGGTGAATCGCCGATAGCTCCGGCGTGCGCCTGTACGTTATAGGGTCCGCCGAAGTGCCAACGCAGCGCGAGCGCCCCGCCGAAACGCGTGTCCGTGCTCAGTTCTTTGTTCGTCAAGAACATTGCCGAAAGCGTGGTGCGAAAGCGCGAGAATTCAAGCTCCGCGTCGGCCAAAGGCGATGTCGGTGGCAGCGTCAGTGGCTTGGGCGTGACAGCCTTGCGCGGCTTGAAGGTGTCGTTGTACTGCTTGCATTGGCCAGCCTCGAAGACGCGCTCAGAGATGCGCCCCTCTGCGCGCGCCCTGTCGAGCTGGTTCTCGTTGCACCCCGCCGTTTCAGAGAGCAGTTGCTCCGCGGCCTCGCCCTCGGTGGCGCCATCCTTCGCGCGCAGCGGGCCTATCGCATGACGAAGCGTGCGGATGCGTTCCGCGCGCCCCTCCCAGTCGTCGCAGCTCGTCAGAAAGTCGAGGTCATCGTCTGTGAAGCACGGGTTCATGCACTTGAGCGTCGCGCGAAACGCGTAGCGCAAAGTGAGCCCGGTCAGCTCGCGATCGGTCACGTAGTCGTACTGACCGAGGCACTTGATGTCGGTGCGCTTGCCGTGAATAAGGACGCGAATGCTGTCGCTTCCGAGCCCGATTCCCGAGACGGCGTCGGCCTTGAAGGTCACGGTGGTCGTCGCGCCGTCCTTCTTCTCTTCATACGATTGCGGCGTTTGACCCAACGCTACCCGTGCGCAACAGAGCACAATGATGGTTGCGAATGGCCGCCGGGGCGACTCAAAGAACTGCAAGCGCAGCCACCACTTCGATCTCAACCCGCGAGCCCTTCGGAAGGGCCGCTACCTGAATGGTCGACCGGGCGGGGAATGGGATGGAGAAGTAATCAGCGTAGATTTCGTTGACGGCTGCAAAGTCGCCAAGATCCGTCAGGAAGATTGACGTTTTTACGACGTCCGAAAAACCAACGCCGGCTGCGCTGAGCACTTCACGAACGTTGTCAAGGACGCGTCGCGTTTGCGCCCGAATGTCACCGTCAACCAGGTTGCCCGTCGTCGGATCGAGCGGAATCTGCCCCGAGAGAAAGAGGAAGCCAGCGGCCTTGATCGCCTGAGAGTACGGGCCAATCGCCTGTGGGGCGGTGAGGGTGCTGATCGCCGTCTTCATGCCGCCAGTGTAAAGCCGTCATCCTGAGCAAGCGAAGGATCTTCGAGGAAAGCGAGCAGATTCAGCGAGACAAGCGTTGCCGACCCGCGAGTGCGCGCCCCATGGTGATGGGGTCGGCATATTCGAGCTCGCCGCCGTGTGGAACACCGCTCGCGATGCGGCTCATGGTGATGCCCATCGGTGCGAGCTCTCGGCGGAGATAGAGCGCGGTTGCTTCACCGTCGACGCTCGGAGGCGTCGCGAGGATAATCTCGGTGATGTTTTGAGAAGCGATGCGGTCCTTGAGGCGTTCAATTGGCAGCTCTTCGGGGTGCACGCCCTCGAGGGGAGAAAGTAACTTTCCGAGTACGAAATAGCGGCCGCGCATGGCCCCCGTGCGCTCGATCGCCATCAGGTCTTGAACGCGCGCAACGACGCATAACAGATGGGGGTCGCGCTTGTGATCGGTGCAGATGGAGCAGATGGGCTCGTCTGATCCCCCACGTTCCGCGAGATTGCCGCAGAGGGAGCAGTGGCCGATATTCTCGCGCAAAGCGATCAACTCTTGACCCATTTGGGCGCCGTAGTCGCTATCGGTCGTGAGCATGAAGAGCACGTAGCGCTGTGCGGTCTTTTCGCCCACGCCAGGTAGGCGCGACAGAAGTTGAATCAAAGTACGAACGCGATCCGGCAGCATGCTCACAAGCCGGGAATCTTGACTCCGCCCGTTACTTTCTCAACTTCGGCTTCCATGGTCTTGGTTGCGACCTCGAGCCCAGCGTTGATCGCAGCGCAGATGGCGTCTCTCACGAGCTCCGCGCCCTCTTGCTCAACCATGCTCATATCAAAGTCAATATTCTTGACTTGCCCACCGAGGCTCACTGTCGCCTTTACCTTGCCGCCGAGGGCCTCGCCGGTGACCTCCTGGTCCTTCAGGGCTTCCTTGGCGAGCTCGACCTTGCGCTGAAGGCGGGCCGCTTGGCGCAGGACCTCGTTCATTCCGCCACGCATATTCATGGGGCGAATCTAACACACTTTGATTTGGTGCCTAAAACCGCGTCACCTTCACGTCGTTGCCGAAGAGCCGAATCGCTTCGGCAATGACCGGATGCGCGAGCACCTTGGCTCGTGCCGCGACCGCGCGCGCGTCGTCTTCGGCGCGTTCGACGGCTGCAAGTGACGTTGCCCCGAGCGTATTTACTGTTGATAGTTCTAGCGAGACGTCAGTGGCCACCCCAAAGTGCGCCCGCGTTTCGCGGGTGAGCATCTCGAGGCTCTCCGGATCTTTGGCTTGCTCGGAGAGGAAGGTGTCGGCCGCGCCGAAGCCGATGCGCACCTCGAGTGGCGTGACCTTGAGCAGAGTCGCGCTACCGAATATGGATGCGAGCCCTGGATTCATGGGTCGCAAGCGATCGATGATCTTCCGCCACGCGGCGAGATCGACTTCTGGCGGTGCGGCGACTGGAGCGGTGACCAATGCGAGCGGAGCGGCCTGAGGCGCAGGATTCGAAACGAGCGCCAAAGCGCCGTACGTTTCATGCGTGCGAGTAGGCAGCGCCGAAGGCACGGCAGACCCTGGAGACGATAGGGCTGACGAGACAGAAGGCACGGTTGGGCCTGCACCGCGACCACCGCCACCTCCGCCACGTGAGGCCGGGGGTGGCGCACCGGTTGCCAGGCGTCGCTCGAGCTCACCCAGGCGACCCAGCAGTTCGTCGAGAGGCAACAGCGCCGGCCGTCGCGCAAGGCGCACAAGGCTCATTTCGAGCACGGTGCGCGGATGCGTCGAACGAACGATCTCGTCGTAGCTCTTGCTGAACCCCTGGAATAACCGCAGCAAATCGTCGCTGTCTGCCGATTGGGCAAGCGCGTTGACGTCTGCGAGTTCTTCGTCCGCAAGGTCAAGCAAATCTCGACCGCCCCCACTATCGGGCCCGCAGACCTTCGCGACGACGAGGTTGCGCAAGTGGCGGAGCACGTCTTTGGTGACGTGCGCGATGTCGAATCCCTGGTCGGCGATTTGGTCAACCACGTTGAGCGCTTTGGGCGCGTCGCCCGTAACGAGTGCGGTCGCAAGGTCGTGGAGTACCGACCGGTCAGCGACTCCCAGCACGCGCGTGACGTCAGCGCCGGATAGCTCGGTCCCCGAGTATGCGATCACTTGATCAAGCAGACTCATCGCATCGCGCATCGACCCCGCAGCCTCTCGTGCGAGTACGGCAACTGATTCGTTGTCGGCCGTAATTGCCTCTTGTGCCAGCACGTGACGCAAACGGCTCGCGATGACTTGGGTGCCGATCAACTTGAAGTCGTAGCGCTGGCAGCGGCTCAAGATGGTGATCGGAACTTTGTGCACCTCAGTCGTTGCGAAGATGAACTTCACGTGAGGCGGTGGCTCTTCGAGGGTCTTGAGGAATGCGTTCCACGCTGCGGTGGACAGCATGTGAACCTCGTCGACGATGTAGATCTTGAAACGATCACGCGCTGGTCGAAAGGCGAGGCCCTCCTGCAGCTTGCGCACTTCGTCGACGCCGTTGTAACTCGCGCCGTCGATCTCTTGAACGTCAAGATCGTTGCCGGCTGTGATCTCTGTGCACGCGCTACACGTCTGACACGGAATCGCGATGGGGCCCTTGACGCAGTTCAGGCACTTGGCGAGAAGCCTCGCGCTCGTCGTTTTGCCGACGCCGCGAACGCCTGTGAACAGGAAGGCGTGGGCCACGCGACCTGTGGCGATCGCGTTGGCAAGCGTGCGTGCGACGTGCTCTTGCCCGGCGAGGTCTTCGAACGATTGGGGCCTGTATTTGCGGGCGAGAACGAGGTAGCTCACGCGGTCGTTCGCTTGAGTTCGCTGACGAGTTCGGGAATCGCCGTGAACAAGTCCGCGACGAGGCCGTAGTCCGCGACCTGGAAAATCGGTGCGTCGCCGTCCTTGTTGATAGCGACGATCGTTTTGCTGCCCTTCATGCCGGCGAGGTGTTGAATCGCACCGCTGATGCCGATCGCGATGTACAGGGCGGGAGCGACGACGCGTCCGGTTTGTCCCACCTGCAACTCGGCGGGTGCAAAGCCTGCGTCGCACGCTGCGCGACTTGCGCCGACCGCCGCCCCGAGAAGGTTCGCGAGCGGGTCGAGCACCTGGGCGAACTGCTCTTTTAATGCACGACCACCGCTGACGACGACGCGCGCCTCGCCGAGGTCGGGACGCTCGCTCTTGCCGTGCTCGAGGGAGACGAACTCAACCCGTGACGCCGCCGGATCGGCGGGAGCGAGGGCAACGTTTTCGATCGCGCTCGCACCACCGCTTGGCTCAGCCGCAGGGAACTCGGTCTGACGAACGCTGACGACGTGAACGGCCGTTTTCACTTCGCAGTTTCCGTACGCGTTACCCGCGAACATCGCACGGCGATAGACGCGCCTGTTGCCATCGACGACGACGGCATTGATGTCAGGTGCGTACCCGGCGTTGAGCTTGGCCGCGACGCGCGGCGCGAGGTCCTTGCCATACGAGCTGGCGGTGACGACGACCGTATCGAAGCCGGCATGGGCATCAGCCGCCACGGCTGCGATGGTCGGTGCGAACCGTTCGCAAACGTAGTCCTTGAGCGACGTGTTGTCGGCGACGAGCACTTTTGCTGCACCATAGCCGGTCACTTCAGAAGCCGCCGCGGCCGCGCCTGCGCCGAGCACCAAGATGCTGAACGAGCCACCCAGTTGGCGCGCAAACGTGATGCTGCTGAGCGTGGCCTTGCGAACCTTGCCGTCGTGAAGTTCTGCAACAACGAGTGTGTTTGCCATCAGAGCACCTTTGCTTCGGTCTTGAGTTTCTCGACGAGTTCGGCAACCGTCTTGACTTTGATGCCGGCCTTGCGCGCCGGGGGCAATTCAGCGGAACCGTACGTGACTTTCAGCGAGGCATCGCTGACGAGATCTGTGATCTTCATCTCAGCGAACGGCTTCTTTTTGGCGGCCATGATCGCCATCAGCGCCGCGAATCGCACGCCTTCGGGGTACGCGTGTGCAGCTGCAGTATGCATACTCTTGACGCCGTGCGGATTCACGATGCGCAAGTCAACGGACACGACCGCTGGTAAAGTAACTTTCAGGTTGAGCGTGCCGCCGTCGACTTCGCGGCTTACCACGAGCGCCTTGTCGGCCTCGCTCTTGATCGAACCCGCGAATGTCGCCTGGGGCCAGCCCAGGTACTCGGCGAGCAATTGCCCGACCTGGTTGGAGTCGCCTTCCACTTGCTGCTTACCGAGCAGCACGAGGTCGGGAGCCTCTTTCTCGACGATGGCCTTGAGCGCTCGTGCGACCAAGTCGCCGTCGAGGGCATCGTCGGTGGCATCGACGCGAATCGCCCGATCGGCACCGGTTGCGAGCGCACCGCGCAACATGACGTCCACGTCTTTCGTACCGAACGCCACGACGACCACCTCGCCGAGGCGAGCCTTCGTGTTAGCGGCGTTCTCAGTGAGGCGAAGGGCGGTCTCAACGGCATACTCATCGAACGGGTTCGGCTTGAACGCGAGTCCAGTCGTATCGATTTTGCCAGCCGTGACCTTGATTTTGTTCGCGTTGTCCGGATCGGCAACCTGCTTCAAGGGGACGAGTATCTTCACAACCTGTACTCCTCTTTTTCGTGGGTAGTCGCTCAGTAGAGATGATGCCACGGCGCGTCAACGCGAACGCGCTGGTTCACCATGCGAGATGGCCATGTGTTAGACCAATCGGCCCATGTCGTACGACGACCTCGCTACCCATTACGGCATGCTGAAGGACGTGGTGCGCACGGAAGGGTACCGTCGTGCGATCGGCGAGGTGGTCCAACCTGGTTCGGTGGTCCTCGATCTCGGCTGCGGGACGGGCATCCTATCGGTCTTCGCGGCGCGCGCTGGCGCCGCGCGGGTCTATGCGATCGAACGCGCTCCGATTGGGGGCCTCGCAGAGAAAGTCTTCAAGGCGAACGACGCGTGCGTGACGCTGCTCCGGGGCCGAGCTGCGGACGTTTCCATCCCCGAGCGCGTCGACGTGCTCGTGTCCGAGTGGATGGGCTTCTTCCTTTTTCACGAGACGATGTTCGAGGACGTCGTTCGCATGCGAGATCGCGTGCTCACTGAAAACGGAGTCATGCTCCCGTCGCAGGTAAGGCTGTTCGCAGCGCTGGTCTCCAACCCGGTGCTCCTCGGGGAGCGGAGCTACTTCGCGTCGCGTCCCTACGACGTCGACTTTTCGCCCGCTCACGATTGGCTTGCCTCGAACGTTGCGGTTCGAAGCATCGACCCGAAAGACCTATGCACCGAGGCAGCGCTGCTCGGAAGCATTGAGATGCGCACGTGCTCGCCAGAGCCACCACGGATGACCGCGGCGTTCAAGGTCGATCACGACGTCGAGCTGCACGGAATTTGCGGCTGGTTCGACGCCCAGCTCTCACCGTCCCACGCCTTCGACACAGGTCCGTCGTCGCCGCCCACGCACTGGCAGCAGATGTTCTTCCCATTTCGCGATCCGGTTCACGTGGAGGCGGGTGCTGCGGTTTCAATTTCGATTCGTGCGTGTCGCATCGGTAAGGATGCCACCCCCGCTTGGCAATGGACCGTGGAGACAGGCGCGACCAAGCTCTCGCATGACGACTTCATGCACAAGGTCCCGATGCCGGCGTGACGTCCGCGCTACCAGCAACGTTACGGCATCGCCGCTATGAACTCCGCAAGTTTGCCGCGGTCGTCTGCCGAAAGCGCGACGCCCGCAGGAGGCATGTCGGCCTTGACGACGATGCGGTCGTTGAGTGCGGCCTTGCGTGACACCCAGCTATTGTAACTCGACAAGTCGATTTTCGCGCTGCCGGTTGGCCCGTGGCACGCCGAGCACACTTTCCCGTAGATCGGCTGCACGTCCGCCTGCCACTTTTGCTCCAGCGCGTTGCCTGTTGCGCCATGCCTAAGGCGCGTCACGCCACTCGGCCGACTGAGCCACACGTCGCCGCTGCTCGACCCATAGATCACTGCGGCTGCGTCGAGCGCGAGGCCCGACGTTTTGAGCACGCGATCGTCTTCGAGCAAGAGGAGTTCCGCGCCCGACGCGATCCATACCTTGCCGCCCGAAGCTCTCGGAGCGCCAAGGGTCGCCTGTGCCTCGAGCAAGGCAACGAGCGCGCCGCCCGACTCACGGTATAGTGTACCAAGTGCAGTTACAATAAGACGACCCTTGGCATCGAACGCGACGCCCTTGGCATCGCTGACCGTAAACGCAACGAGCGCATTCGTCTTGGTGTCGAGAACGCGCGCGGTGTCTTTCGTCAAGTAAGCGAACTTTCCGTTTGCGCCGGCGATCGACGTCAGGCCCGCCTGCGCAAAGAGCTTCACTTCGCCCTTGGTCACGACGGCAAAGCCGTCCTGATATTGAAATGCAAACTGATTCGCGTCAATAGATACAACGTCAGTTACATTTTTGGACTCCAGGCCATACCGCGCGGCAACTGCTTCGACGGTCCCGTCCGATGCGACACGCCACACCCCGCCCTGTGCCGTGACGAGGTCCCACTGCACGGCCCCGTCTGATGCCGGTACGCGGGCGCCTCCCGTGCAGCCCTTCGCCTCCGTCGCATGTCCGGCCAATACGCTGCCGGCGAGGAAGGCGAGGCTCTCGCTCGTGCAGAGCGCGATGCCTGTTTCAGTTTCGTGCACAAAGGTTACGGGCGTTGACCAAGGTGATGCCGACCACGCAACGGGCTCGAGCGACAGTGTTTCGGGGACGAGCGGCGTTGGACCCGCCGCTTCCTCAGTGCCGCAAGCGAAGAGTAGTCCCGCAGTGACGAAGAGCCGCCTCATGCCAGGATCTCTTTGATGACCTCTCCGTCACGCACAAAGGTCGCGGGTTCGATCCCGACTGCGGAGAGCAGGGTCGCAAGCACGTCAGGCGGCGCCGCGGCACGAACACCGTTTGCAAAGGCTCGCGATGCGACGGGCAACAGCTGGTCCTTATCGGAGCTGCCGACCGTGATGTTCGCCTTAAATTTCGGCGAGATGAGAATGGCGCTGTTGTTCGGGTAGTGATCGCGGCCGCCTTGGAGGTTGATCTGGGGCGTGCGGCAAAATTCGCTCACCACGAGAATGTGCGTGTGATCGGCAAGTTTCTTTCCGGTTTTTGTGGGGTGGGGCAACAGCTCAAGTTGCTTGACGAGTTCGGCGAGCGTGTCGAACATGTCTTGCTGCGACATGGCGTGGTCGCCGTAGTTCGACGTGTGCGTATCGAATCCGCTGAAGGCAAAGCTCGCGCACCGAACGATGTTGCGCTGCATGGCTTCGAGGGCAAACGCAGCGTTCACCGCGCCGACGGATTGGGAGTTGTTGTAGACGAAGGTCGGGTACTTGGCCTTGAGTGTGGTGTCGGTGAACGCGTCCTTCAAGTTGCCTGACAATATCCCCCGCAGCGCGTCGAGCTGCATGCCGAAGTTGTCGTGCGGCTCGGGGTAGAACGCTTCTTTAGCGAGGTCTTGTGCCTCTGCGCTCAGCATCAGGGTGACTGCGTCGCGTGTCTCAGCGGTCGAGTAGCGCGTCGACCGCGAGAGCACCTTGCCGATGGCGCCAATCGAGTCGACCTTGAGAGGAACCGCGCGCGCGTCGATGCCGTCGACGGCGTACGAGGGGAACCGAATCGAGATGACGGGCAAGAGCTGCGACGTTCCGAGTTCACTCGCGATAATCGTGTCGATGCTGGATGCAGGCACGCGCCCGCCGGCGAGGTGGCGTCCCGTTGCGGAGAACACCGTACCGTCAGGATGACTGACGGTATTCATCGCGAGCCCATTAAACAGGGTGATCCGGCTTGCGTAATTGGACAGGTTACCTATTGCTGGGCCGAAGGCGAGGTTCGAACCTTTGGGCTGCACGAGGCCGAAGCTCGAGTTGCCGTCGCCAAGGGCTGCGTCAGTCCAAAGCCGGATTCCGGTTTTCGTCATGTTGCCGGTGTGCGGTGGCTCGATAATGCCGCTGCGTGCATTGCGGGGATCGGTCGAGAGCATGACGTCCCATCCGCCCGACGCGTGGATGAAGATGAAAAAATCGTCCGAGCTTCCGTTTGTGGTGTCGGCGAGTGCTCGCCAGGGAACAAACGCCGACGCGAGGGACCCGCCGAGAAGCTGCAAAAGAGATCGTCGTGTGGTCACTTTGGCCTCTTCTCAGTAAAGGTGAAACTCGGGGTGACGAATGAGGCCGTAACAGACGGCGTCCCAACCGGCGTCTTGTCCTGTGAGCCTCACACCCGCGTCAGCGCCTGTGGCCGACGCATTGGTAAAGAGTGTGAAGAATCGCGTGCCACGGTCGGTGGGCGCGAGCTTGGCCGGATAACCAAGGAAGCGTCGATGCAGCACGTCGAAGCGCGTGTCGAACTCTGCGCGAGTCGGCAGCGTGGTAGTTTTCTGAAAGGTAAAGACGATTGCCGGTGTCGTGCCGATCTTCAGGTCGCGTTCGGCCGCCCGGTCGCACAGTGCAACACCGATGCGCTCAAACGCCGCGAGCATCAGCGCGTTGGTCTGCGTCGAACGTGCAATGTCGTCGCGGTAGTCGGGGACCCCAAGAGCCCCGAGGTAGTCGTTCCACGAGTCGAAGAGCGTGTTGTCCTGGTTGGTCGTGCCGCTACCGCGCAAGGCCGCCTGCGTATCGATCGGTGAGAGGCCGCCGAAGAGGAAAAGGTAACTGCGGATGTAACTTTCAGCGGAAAGGGTGCGCGGCCCCTCTTTGTGGGATGTGTCGTGGCGCAGCGACTCGTGCCCTGGCAGGTCCTCGACCTTGCCGGGCGTGGAAGTGGCGGTAGGCGCAGGCTCAGGCGTCTTTGAGCATCCGACGCACAGCGCCAACGCCAACGCTAACGAGAGAGCGCACGTTCTCATGGTGCCTCCTTGCGCCATTGGCTCGATGAAAGGTTGTTCGCCGCGCGGTAGGCATCGCTCTTGACGATCGCCCTCATCAGGCTCCGCATGCGATAGCCCGATGCCACGAGGTCGGCCTTCCACGCGTCTTGTCGTGTCTTGTCGTCTTCGGCGAGAGGACGGCCAAGGAGCGAGCCGGCGACCTGGCTGACAATGCACGACGCATAGTCAGGATGCTTAACGATATAGTCGCCCATTCCTTTGGGGCCGGCCGCCGTATTCTCCGCCGACGAGTACGCTCCGTAGAGCGTGGCGCCTGCGTCGCTTGTGAATGCCGAATCATAGAACGAGCGGCACACCCCGCTTGGAGAAGCGCGGTTGCACATCGCCTTCTCGACGGTAGGAAAGTTGCTTTCCGGTAGGTACATCCAGTCTGATTCACGGACGCGCGCGAAGTACGACGACAGGGGCTCAAGGGTCGAGTGGCACGTTGAACAGCCCGGACGCTTGGTGAGGTCAGGCTCGGTGGACGGGGCGAGCTCGACACCTTCGGCTACGAACTGTCTGCACAAAAATGCGTTGTAAAGAACGTGAGCACGCGCGCGTCTTGAGCCGTACTTCGTCAAGAACACGGGCATCGTGAGAATGCCTGAAGCGAGCGCGCCGCGATCCGCGACGGTGCGCCACGACGTTGTGTCTTGTGGCATGAGGTCGTTTGGAACTGCGGCGGTATCAAACAACGGCGCGGGTTGCGTCAGCCCAAAGTAGAGGCCGTTGTCGCAGCAAGTCGCGCCCTGCATCGAGCGGTAGAAGTGGGCGAGGGGACCATTGACCCAAGTCTGTCGGCCCGTGAGCAGATCGCGAAAATCGCGGTCCTCTTTGACAACGTTTTCGAGGAAGTGCTTTGCCTCTTCAGACCACCAGAAGCGTGCCCACTGCGACTGCTGCGAATTCGAGGCGTCGAACGGCGCGTCGA
>CAMBEV010000079.1 GCA_945865595.1 Nannocystis exedens
GATCGACCTCGGCGTGGGCTCGACGCTGGGTGCGCAAGAGGCGCAAGCTCTCCTTCACGCGGTCGGCGAGAGGCATGGGCAGTGCGTGTACATGCCTGTCGACGTTTCATCAGCCGCGCTCACCGCAGCGGAGGCGCGTCTCGCTGACGAGGAGGCCAACGTTATCGTTCGTCCATTCGTAATGACGAACGAGGAGGCGGTCTCTCGCCTTGAGAAACTTGAGTCTCCCAAACTCGTGATGATGCTCGGCAGCGCGATTGGCCACTACGCCCATGAGGATGCGATCGCGTTTCTCACGAGCGTGCGCCGCGGACTTGCGTTTGGGGACGCGCTGTTGCTCAGCACGGATATGGTGCGCGACGAAATCGACGCGATGATTGCCGCTTGCGACGATGCGCAAGGGGCGTGCGCGGCGTTCAACAAGAACGTCCTACTGCGCATGAATCGTGAGATGGGTGGCTCCTTTGACCCGTTGTTCTTTCGGCACGTCGCGAAATGGAACGAGGAAACGCTATCGGTCGACATGCACCTCGAGAGTCTCATCACGCAGACCGTTACGATATGCGGAGACGGCTTCGATTTCCGCAGAGGTGAGACGATTCATACCCAGTCGAACGTTAAGTATGAGGTCGCTAGGCTCGATGTAATGTTGCGTAAAGCAGGTTTACGGCGCGAGTGTAGCCTCATCACGCCCGACGACTGCTGCGCGCTGCACGTGGTTCGGCCAGCGATGCTCCGCGCGGCCTGACGTCTGTTAACAGGCGTCACTCCATTTCGTAACCGATGCCGTACTTGATGCCGACGAGCATATCGATTTTGTCTGGCTCTCCGCGCACAATGGCAAGGTTGTTGACGAGTATTTGCGAGTCGAGCGCGAGCGTGAAAATGAAACCGTGGTTGCGTTCTTTCGTGCGCGGGCCAACCTGAGCGGAGAGGCCGATCTCGGCGTACGGATTGAGGTTACCAAACGTAGGTCGCCCGTTGATCACATCGAAGTGCCCGTTCGTTCCCACAATGACGTAGCCAGAGAGAGGACGAGGCGCGCTGTAGATCGCGATGCCGGTCGTCCAGCCGATTGACTTGAGAATCTCTGAGTTGATACCGAGAAGGCCCACGTGAAAGCCCACGGGCAACGGGGCGCTTCCGCGGTTAAGCCACGTTTTTGGCTTTGCGGTGAAGACGGTGTCGACGGCGATCGAGTGCGCCGCGCGCCCAACCTGGCCCGTCATTGAATACGAGGGCCCTGCCGCGGCACGCACCCAACCTGAGCAACCGGTGAGAAGCGCAGCTGAGCAACCGGTGAGCAGCGCAGCCGAGCAACCGGTGAGAAGCGCAGCTGAGCAACCGGTGAGCCGCGCACTTGCGACGCCTGCGACGACGGCCGGCTTCAATGGCACTGCGCTGAGCCCTTGTCGGTGACCGTCGATGGTGCAACGGGCAGAAATTCCCAGTCGTACGAATCAGGCCTGAGCGTCATTTTCAATACGCCGAATGCGCTCGCCTGTCGGACCGCGCTGTTGGGCTTTGCGTCGCCAACGCCATAGAAGCCGATGCCGCCGGTTCCGACCGTGAACTGCTGGAGGCCCTTTTGTAAGTCGGCTTTGCCCAAAGGATCTTGCGGCTCGAAGCGCTCGTAGATGTGCTCGTGGCCGTTGAGGACCACCTCGGCACCTGCTGCATAGAGGGCGCTCCAAATCGCGTGTGCGCGTGTGAAATCGCCATGCTGCGCGCCGGAGTTGAAGCGCGGGTGATGCCAGTACGCGAGCGTGCACTTCGTCGCGTTGCGCTGCAGGTCGGCCTTGAGCCAAGCGACTTGCGCGGACGCTTCGTTGCAAGGGACTTCGCGACACGAGCTGTTCGTGTTGAGCGCGACCACGTGCCATGCACCGAGGTTGTAGCTGTAGTACCCTTTGTCTGGCTCACCGGCTCGGGTCCCAAAGTAGGTGAAGTAGCCTGTCGCAGCGGGTGTGTAATAGTCGTGGTTGCCGGGGGTCGGTCGCAGCAGCGACTTGAATCGGCCCCAAGTCGGGTCGAAGTAGCGCGCGTAATCGGGCGCTGCACCTGTGGGATACTGGTTGTCCCCGAGGAGCAAGACCGCCTCGAAGCCCTTGTTGTAAATGAGGTCAGAGGTCGCCCTCTGAGCGCCAATCGAGGTGTCAGAGATGTCGCCGGCCGCAGCGATCGTGACGACGCCTGTCGCCGATGGCACATCGGGGCGGCTTGGAGTCGGTTCCGCGACGGGTCCTGCGACAGGCGTCGCCTTGCAGCCCACCACGAGCGCAACGATTGCGCACAAGCACGCCTTCATGGCAGAGCAAGATACCACCTGCGGCAGGCGTCGGTCTAAGGCTTCACCCGAACGCCCAACCAAGTGAGCTCCGGGATGCGTTGGCCCTCGTCGGTCTGAATCGTCGTGCCGTCGGCGCTCACGTGACCTTCTGCGAGTTTCGTGAAGTCGGCGAATGGACCGTACTTGTCGTCGAGGTCGGTCCCTTGCACGAAAAACTCGACCGCGGTGCCGGCGGCAAGTTTGGCCTGGTTGGGAACGGTGACGCCCACGCCCGGGTCCAGCTCAGTCGCAAACGGTGTGAACGCGTAAAGCGCGACCATCCCAAGGGTGACGTCGACAAAGGGAGGCGCCTTGTCGACCGAAATCGTTTTCGCGCGGAACTTCTGCGCGTCGACTTCACCGAGCTCCATCTTGTCAATCGTGACCTTCAGGCCTGCCGGCAGCGTCAGCTTTACATCACCCGAGGTCAGTGTCGTGGCAACGCCATCTTCGGGGATGGTCACGCCTTCAGTCGGCATAAGCGGAAGCCCCATGGACCCCAGGTCAACGTCGCCCTCGAGGCCTTTCAGCTGGACGTAGTAGCTCGCGTACTTCGAGCGACCGTGCAACATGAGCGCCGCTTTGCTCATGTAACGACGCACCTGCATGTGCGACACGCCTTCGGCGTCGGTGGTGCCAAACGTGCAGCCATCGCCGCACGCGGTTGTGATCAACTTGACAAGCGGCTTTCCGTCTTCGCCCAGCACCTTGACCTTGAGTGTGCGGACACACACTTGGGTGGGCTTGATGCCGTCGATCGGCTCTTGGCATCCCTTTTCGTCGTAGACGGGCGTGAACGTCGACGTGTCGGGGCCGGCGTCGGAAACGGTGACAGGCGTGGCGCTGCAACCAACGAGGGACAGCAAGAGCGGCGTAACGAGGCGAGTCAATATGTGCATGTTCAACCTATGGGAGGGGTCCGAGGCGTTCAGTGATCTTGGTTCGGACGAAATCGAAGGTTGGCGGACCGGCGCCCACCGTGAGGATCTTCATGTTGTTTTTCGGGTCGACGAGAAGGTACGTCGCCGATCGGCCGAAGCGATTGAACAGTGTAGCGCTTGGTTCCAGTGCTGTTGGGAGCGAACTTTGGTGCAGATCGATCCACTCGTCGACAAAGGATTTTGTTGCCGCGTTGCCGACGCGATCTTCGACGAGAATTTGAATCGAGAGGAAGCGCCCTCCGTACCCCGTGGTCCATTTGATCTGTTCGGGCGTTTCGGACCAGCAGTATTTGCACCAGCCAAACGCGACGTGCACAAGCAACAGCTCGACGCCGGGATTGGCCGCGACGACGTCTTTCGGGGTGAACGCTCCGTGCTCGTCCGCGGTCAGTTTGCCATCGTGGTTGCGGTCGATGTACCCGACCAGCGAGACCTCAGGGAGAGGGCTGCCCTCAGAAAATTCTGACGTGGTGCCTGCGTCGACGCTCGGCGTTGCAGTCGCGCTACATCCTGCGATGGCCAACAGAATCGCTGCGGCGAAAGTGGGTTTGCCGATGTTAGTCAAGCGACTTGACCTTGTCGAGAGCGGCTTGGACGTCGGTCGCACGGTGCAGGATGGCCATCGTCTTGAGCTCGACGATCAGGATCATCGTGCGCGGAGCGACATCGTTTTTCGCGCGGAACGAGACGCCATCAGGGTCGCGCAAGATCGTGTAGGGGATTTTGAGGTTCTTCGCCCAGCTGGTGAGTTGAGTCGTGGTCGACACGTCGCTGGGGCTCGCGCCTTCGACCATGATGTCGATGAAGGTCGCTTTGCTCGCGAGCCCGGGATACGCGGGAACAAGTTTGCCCAACGCGGATTTGCAGATCCCGCACCAGTACGCCGACATGTGAATGAGCGCGTACTTGGTCGTGGCCTTGGCGCGAATGTCAGCCAACTTGACGGTTTCGTACGGTGATTCAGTGGCGAGGCCCGCTGTCTCAGTGCGGTAGTGCCCCCCGAACTCCATGTCGGCAAGAACGGCACCGACTGTGGTCCCGTACGGCCCTTCGGGATATGCGGCCGTTGCTGGAGCCGCAGCGTCGTCGCTTACGGATGCGTCGGCGCCTTGCCCAGCCCCCGGCTCAGCAGGAGCGGGGGTGGCTGTCGCGGTGCTGCCGCATCCTGAGGCCATGACGAGGGTGAGCAGGCCGACGATGCCGTGCTCGAGATTGCGTGGGTTCAATGTGCTCTCCTTGGGTCGCGTGAAGCGCGTCAACCCCAACTCCTAGCACTTCGGCGCCTGCGTGTGACCGTCGCCCGCTACGGAATGAGTATCGGCGTCGGATCGTTCGCCCAAGTATTGTCAGGCATCTTGTCGAACGTCACGATGACAGGAGGTGTAAGCGAGAAATCGTCTTGCTCGTACGACCCCGTGATGACCTCACGCTTGGCGGGAAACTCCCGAAAGTCGAGGTAGTAGACGCCGACGCGACCCGTCGCATCGGTGAAGGCTTGGGGCACGCTCGCATGCTCGACGAGTAGCTTGTTCTCGTGCGTGAACGTGAGGCCGTCCTTGCTCGTGGCGCGGTAGAGCATGTGATCATACGGCGTCGGATCGGCATCGGGAGGGCCAGATGCCTTGAAGTACATCACGATCGTGCCGTCCTTTCGCCGCGCTGGAGCAGGGTCGGCGATCAGCTTCAGGTTCGTCCCGGCTGGCGTCGTCACGCGCACGCCCGACTCTTGCGTCCAGGTCGTACCGTCTTTGGAGAACGCGCTCAAGATGCCCATGACGCCGCCCGTATCACCGAAGTAGTAGAGGCGAAATCCGTCATCGAACTCGAGGAAACTTGGCACCTGACCCTGGGCGGCGATCGTGAATGTGGAGGTCGTGAAGTCTGGGGAGCCTTGGTGGGTGCCGACTCGAATGCCCTCCTTTTCGCTGAACCCCGCGATGAGCCATTGGCCACTCTTGGCGCGATAGACAACGGGATCGGAGAGCGTATTGGACGTTGCCCACTTCTCGGGATCGAGGGCGAAGTGAAAGGCGTCAGTCGTCGCCGTCGCGCTTCGAACGTTGATCTGCGAATCGGTTGGGCCCTTCGGTCCGATGATCTCGGCGTTGAAGAAGAGTTTCATCCCCGGTGCACTGGCGGGCGCGTCAGGCGAGCCAGGCGAGTCAGCGACGCTCGCGTCGGGGGCCGTCGTGGCGCCGTCAGGGGTGCTCGCCGTTGAGCTGCAGGCGGCAAAGAGCAGCGAGGAGACCCATAGACCACTTCTGAGAGTGCGGGGACGCACGCGTACGGTCGACATGCCCAAGCATCGCATGCGCCGGCTTGCAGCGTCTTGGCGTAACGCGTCAGTTATTTGGCGTGTGCAGTTGGCGCACGCGCGCCACTCGCGCCATTCGCAACCGCGTGCGCCTCTTCTTCGACAAGCAAGATGCCATGGGGCTCTGCAAGAACAAGATCGCCGACGCCCGTTCGCTCGCCTGCCGGCTTCGCGCCGAAGCCGAAGCGCGCGATCCCAATGGAGGCACGGCCAAGGAGCGAGCGACCCTCAAGAACCGCTGCGGTGCACGCTGTCGCGGGACGCAGGCATGTCGTTGACAGAGCTGCGGGGCCACGTTACCGAGCGCGCAGGCCGGCACCACCCTCTGGTGCCCGTCAAGCCGTGGAGACAAGTGATGCAACTTCGTAAGGGAATCAGGCTCATCGCAACTGTCGCTTGCGGAGCCGCCGTGATGGGCAGCGTTGCGTGCGGGGCAGACGGCCTTGGCAATGAGCAAGGGTCGCTTGTCGACGATCAGCAGGGTGCTCAGCAGTCTGGCGCGCTCAGTTTGCAGCTGGAAAGTTCAGGCGTCATCAAGAGCACCACAAGCGGTGGCGGCGCAGGTGTGATCGTCGAGGATGGTTCGGGAGCGGAGCTAGACTTCAGAAACCCAAGCCTTGTCAGGCCCACCGTTGGCGGCACGTATGCTTTCCTGAAAATCATCCAAAGCACGCCCAACGGCTCCAAAGTCATCAATATTTTGAAGAGCAAACTTCCCTAAGATGGGGCCTGCGCCCGAAACCGGCTCACCCAAGGTGACACCGCGGACGCCTCACCCAGCCCTGCATTGCATCGCAACAGCGACGCTCATGCACTCACCATAAGGCGGAGGATGAGCTGCCGAGGCGAACCTATCAAAAAGTGCTAGAGCGTCGGACATGGTGACGCTTCGCCCCGCGGGCCCAGAGGACCATGCCTTTGTCGCGAGCGCATCGGTCTTGCTTGGCACCGACGATCCCGTCCTGACGCCGGAAAAGTGGCGGCGCGAATTCGAGGCGCACACAACGATCGCTGAAGCAGCGGGCACGCGCGTCGGCTACGTCTTTGCGCAAGCGATGGGCGACGTCGGCCATCTGAAGCACATCGTGACGATGCCACAAGCGCGACGCCGGGGTGTGGCCCGAGCGCTGATGCGGGCCGCAGCCTCTAGGCTACGCGACGCTGGCTGTGCCGAATGGATGCTCAACGTGAAGGTCGAGAACAGCGCGGCGAAGGCGCTCTATGAGTCGCTTGGGATGGGCTTCTCGTACGCTTCATGCGTCCTGCGCCTCGAGTGGAGCAGAGCCCTTGCACTGCCAGCCGCGGGCCTCGACGCGTTCGAGCCCAAGGAGGGCGATGATGCGGCGCTCGAGGAGGCCTTCAAGTTACCTGATGGTCTACTTCGTGAACGGCGCAAGTTGGGACGCGTGCTGCTCGCGGTGAGCGATCCGGCGCCAGCGGGTCTTGCCGTGTTCGACCCTGCGTTTCCTGGGGCGTTTCCGTTTCAGGCGCGCTCGCTCTGCGTCGCGGGAACGCTGTTGCGTGCGATAGACGAGACGCGCAGGCGCGAAGACCCGTTCGTCAACCTTGTTGTCGAACGTGATGCTCGGCTGATTGACGCGCTCATCGAAGCTGGCGCCGAACCTCGCATCAGACTCGAGCACTGGCGTGGCCCGCTGCAAGCGCTGTGGTAGAGCGCGTCTCCCATGGGCAACGATAAGCCGCACTCTGCCGACTACTTCGGCCCCCAGCGCGACTTCTGGTGGCATCCCGACTTCCTCGATCTCATGGCTCGCAGGTGGGGGCTCGCCCAGGTGCGTCGCGTGCTCGATGTCGGCTGCGGCGCGGGACACTGGTCGCGGCAGATCCTCGGGCGCTGCCATCCTGAGGCGACGCTGCTCGGCATCGATCGAGAGCACGCTTGGATCGATCGCGCACGCACGATCGCGCCCTCTGTCCAAGGTGGCGAGCGGATGCACTTCGAATGCGGTGACGCAATGGCGCTCGACGCGCATGGCCGCGATTTCGATCTCGTGACCTGCCAAACGGTTCTGATCCACCTTGCCGATCCGGCACGTGCGATTGCTGGGATGGTGGCGCGGCTGCGACCTGGTGGGCTCCTTGCCGTCGTTGAGCCGAACAACCTCGCGGGCTCCCTCGTAGGCGATAGTCTCGACGCGGACGCTCCCATGGAGGCACGAATCGCGCGACTTCGATTTCAATGGACGTGCGAGATCGGGAAACGGAAGCTAGGGCTCGGTGACAACTCGCTCGGAGACCAAGTCCCGAAGCTCTTCGCCCGCGCGGGGCTCATCGACCTGCAGGTGTACGACTCGGACAAGGTCGCGCTCCTCGTGCCGCCGTACGCGACTGCCGCCCAAGAGGCCTTGCGCGATGAAGCGTTCGAGCACGAAGCCCGGGACTTCGCTGGCTGGGACCGCGCAACGGCGGAGCGCTATTTCCTTGCAGGGGGCGGGGACTCAACCGGGTTCGAGCAGGCGTGGCGTGTGGAGCGCGACCGTGTGGCGCAGGTAGCGACAGCGTTGCGCGAGCAGCGGTATTACGCGAACACCGGCGGGCCGTTCTTCCTGGTGTCGGGTCGTGTGCCGTTGCGACGGCTGGCCCCTCCAGATGCAACTCCGCCTTGACTAACAAGGTTGACTAACTTGCGCTTCGGTCCATACTTCCGGTGATGCCCCCCTCACGCGCTGCCCTTCGCTCGGTCAACGTCCACGAAGCGAAAACGCATTTCTCCAAGCTGCTCGACCGTGTGATTGCAGGTGAGCAAATTGTCATCGCAAAGGCTGGGAAACCAGTGGCTGAGCTGATCCCGATCGCGCGCGAGCCACGAAAACCAGGGATTGCGAAGGGAAGCGTAACGGCGGCCTTTTTCGAAGAGCTTCCCGACGACGAGCTCGATGCATGGGATCGATGAGACTCCTGCTCGACACCCACGTCCTGCTTTGGTGGCTCTTCGACGATCCCAAGCTATCGAAACGTGCGCGAACGGCTATCGCCGATCCCACGAGTGACGTGCTCGTAAGCGCCGCGACGGCGTGGGAGATAGCCACAAAGCACCGAATCGGCAAATTGCCAGATGCGGGTGATGTCCCCGCACGGCTGCCTCATTACTTGCGCAAGGCAGGGTTTATGAGCCTTCCCATCAGCGTTGAACATGCACTTTTCGCGGGCAGTCTCCGCGGGTCTCACCGGGACCCGTTCGACCGTATGCTGATCGCACAAGCCGAGCTCGAAGAACTGCGGCTCGTGAGCGCTGACAAGGTCCTTCGCGGGTACTTGAAAGGCATCATTTGGTGAACCACGGCCAACGCAGGCGAACGTTTGTCCGCGCTGGATTCTGTGGCACTGCCGCATGTAGAAGTACGAGATGAAGACCTGGCGGCAGCTCGTTGCGATGACCGCGTCAAGTGTGGGGCTAGCATGCGGCGAATTTCGATCTCCCGCAGGCCCCCACGTGGTGGTCCTCGGTATTGCCCAAGACGGCTCGCATCCGCAGGCTGGCTGCGAGAGGGCGTGCTGCAAGAAGGCTTGGGCTGACCCGAGGGCGCGTCACTACGTTTCGAGTCTCGGACTTGTCGACCCACTGTCGCGCAAGCGCTGGCTCTTTGATGCAACCCCCGACCTTCCTGCCCAGCTGCACCAATGGAAGCCTGGGGGCTCGCCTCAATCGATCGTCTCGGGGGTTTTTCTGACCCATGGACATATCGGTCACTACGCGGGCCTCATGCATCTGGGGCGCGAGGTCATCGGCGCCATTGGCATCGATGCGTTTGCCATGCCACGCATGCAGACATTCCTCGAAACGAACGGGCCGTGGAGCCAGCTCGTCAAGCTCCGGAACATCGTCATTGTTCCAATGGTTGACCATCAGCCGATCAAGCTCACCGAGAGTGTTAGCGTAACGCCGCTGCTGGTTCCCCATCGCGACGAGTACACCGAGACTGTCGGCTTCTCCATTGCCGGGAAGGCGAAGCGCGTTCTCTACCTTCCGGACATCGACAAGTGGGAGCAGTGGTCCTCTTCCATCGAAGACGTCATTGCTGCCCACGACGTCGTGTTCATCGACGGCACGTTCTTTGGCGAGGGTGAGTTGGCTCACCGCACGATGGCCGAGGTTCCCCATCCGTTTATTTCCGAATCGATGACGCGGTTCGCAAGGCTGAGTGCAGGCGAACGGGCGAAGATTCGGTTCATTCATCTGAATCACGGAAACCCTGCGCTCGATCCCCAAAGCCACGAGGCCGCCCAAATTCGGGCGCAAGGCTTTGCTGTCGCCGTTCAGGGCGACGCTATCTCCTTGTAAGAGAGCACGCACGCGGCCCCAAGGGTCAACCACCGGATCCGGTATTCTTCACGAATCAAGGGGAGCGCGGAGGCCGGGAATGTCCGTGTCGCACGAGGATTATCGAGGACCGCGCGATTTCTTTTGTGGTCAGGGCAGCGCCGCTGCCGCTTGCGCGGCCTGCGCGGCTCGCGCCGCATAGAGCACGCGGTGAATGGGCGCGTCGATCCCCGCGGATTCGGCCATTCGCACGATTACCCCCACTTGCTCTTCAAGCTCCGATTGCCGCCCCGCCTCGAGATCCCGTTGCATCGACGTGCGCGCGTCGGGCGGCA
The DNA here is from genome assembly GCA_945865595.1 of Nannocystis exedens. Classification (GTDB taxonomy): domain Bacteria; phylum Myxococcota_A; class Polyangia; order Polyangiales; family Polyangiaceae; genus JAHFDX01. Next base: position 10,202 of record CAMBEV010000079.1, read on the forward strand.
GCGCGTCGAGGCGGGCGAGCGCGTTCACGATCGCATCGTCCGAAACCCGAACGCCGTGCGCGCCCGCCACACGCGCGACCTCGGCCATCGCGCCTTCGAGCAGCCCCCGCGACTTTGCGAGCGCGCGGTACTCGCCGGCCGCGAGGCCTGTCGAGGCGCCGACGAGGCCCATCGGTCCGACGAACAGCAGCTTCTCCCAGAGATCGATCCGGATGTCTGCCGGAATGGCAACCGTGACGCCGGCGGCACGTAACGCTGCAGCGAGCATGTCGACGCGCGGGCTGCTCCCGCCGCTGCGCTCACCGAGGGCGATCCGCAGCGGCGCGCCACGCACCGTGACCTCGCCCGGCGCGTCGGCTGACGCGAGGACGTGGCACAGTCCGCCGAGCACGGGCGCATCGCCCAGCGACTCCGCCAGAACCTCCGCCGCGAGAACGCCGTTCTGGAGCGGCACGACCGCGGGCGCGGACCACGACCGGAGCCGCGGCGCGATACCCTTTACTTGCCAGCTCTTCACCGTGACGAAGACGGTGTCGGGCGGCGCGAGCATTTCCGGATTCTCTTCGGCTTCGAACGGTCCGGTCTCGAAGCACTCATCCGGGGTGCGAACACGAACCCCCGAGCTTCGGAGCACGTCGCGCGTCGCACCGCGCGCCACGAACGCGACATCGACGCCGCTCCGCGCGAGCATCGCACCCAACAGCCCACCGACGGCGCCCGCGCCAACGAGGATCACACGCATCCGCGTACTTTACCTTCGATGCGGCTTTGGAAACAGAATGAGCTGCGTGCAACGAAAGAGCGCTACGACGCGATCTTCCGTAAAAACGCGTGCGTCCCACACGTGGGTGCTGCGCCCGAGGTGCACTGGCTTCGCTTCGCACTGAAGGATCCCTTCGAGCGCCGTACCAAGAAAATTGCTCTTGAGTTCGATGGTCGTGAAGCCGATTGCACCGTCAGGCAAATTGACGACTGTGCCATAGCCGCAGAGCGAGTCCGCCATTGCCACACTGGTTGCCGCATGAAGGTAACCGTTCGGCGCATGCAGGTCGGCTCGTATCTCAAGCTGTGACAGAAGCAACGAAGGGTCGGTTGACAGCACCCGCATACCAATGAGGCCAGGCAATTTGCCTTCGCCAAACGCGGTAAATTCTTCGGGGGTCTTCGGAAAGTTAATCACACGGCACCTACGGCGTGTTTTGTAACTCAGGCAACCTGAGGCAGCAAAGAACGCAGTGGGGGCATGATCCGAGTCAGGGGTGCGGGTCGTGCGCACCGGGGGCGATGATGATGTCCGGGTCGAGGTCGTGCAGCTGGTTCGCACGGTTGGCCATCGGCATAACCGCAGCGAGCGCGTCCCATGGTTCGCAAGGGCCCAGCAGAAATCTGCATGACTCTTCGTCGCGACCGTACGCCGACCGTGCCTCTGCGAAGACCTCGTCGAGCGCCGCACGCGTCACGGTCAACCTGCCATGCACCCAAAGCGGAGTGTCTCGCATAGCCAGGCAACAAGCTTACTCCAGCTGCTTCGCGTCTGGATACGCTGGCAACTCCACCGTGAACGTGGTGCCCGCGCCTTCGCTACTGGCC
>CAMBEV010000080.1 GCA_945865595.1 Nannocystis exedens
GTGCCCCCCGCCGCTGCAACCAGTTGAACCCACTGCGAAGGCGACAGGTAGGTCCCAGTAACCACGATGCCTTGGGCGTAGTTGCCGATGACGTCCATCGCGAGCAACACAGAATTCGACCAGCGACCGAGGCGAAAGTGGTCTTTCAGCACCACGGCGCCACCCGGAGTACAGACACGCAGGGCCTCGGTGAGCACGCGACTCGGGTCGGTGGCATGGTGAAGGACGTCACTGATCGTCACTAGGTCAAAAGTGCCGTCAGCGTGTGGGATCGAGAGGCCGTCGTAGCTTTGCACTTCGATGCTGCAATTCGGCTGCACCTTGATGTCGACGCCGCTCACCCGAATGGATCCGAGCCGCCCGGCGACGTTTGACGCGAGGGTTCCGTCTCCGCAGCCGATGTCGAGCATGGATCGTGTGTTTGCAGGAGCCAGCTCGCCGACGCCCGCCGCAATTCGCTCGGCGCGCGGAACGCTGACCGAAGCGAAATGCCAGCCGAACACAGGAAGCTCTGCGATGCGCTTAACCATCGAGCGCTCTCTTACACGCGCGGTTACTTTTTTGGGCCTTCATTGTAACTGCGTGGGCGGTATTTCGGGTCAACGCCCTTGTTTTCCTTGCCGTTGAGCAAAATATCTTCGGTGATGTAGGCGTACCAAGAGCCGGGGTGTTCGAGCGATTTCTGCCGCAGCACTTCGCGTTCGGGACGCTCGTCATCGAGGACGTGCTCGTCCCACAGGCACTGCAACGCAAGCGCCACGAGGTGCTGATCGTTTGGCGCTAACGCGAAGCCACGCTGGTACGGAGGCATCGCCTCGGCGGGACGGTGCAAACGGCAGAGGGTGTCGCCCAAGTAAATGCTCGCCATGGGCCACTTCGGTGCGAGCTCGTACGCGCGCTTGCTGGAGACGAGTCGCCCCTCGAGGTCTTGCCGCGCGCCGAGCATCACGGAGTAATTGAGGTGCGCCTTCGCACTGTTCGGTACCGCCCTGCGCGCCGCGTTCCAGAAGGTGAGATCGCTGCGGTAGTCGTTGGCGTGCCGGCGGGCGCATACGCATTGGAACGCTACGAATGCAACGCACAGCCATATCGCGCCGCGCCGTTGCTGCTGCGATTTCGCAAAGCGATGGACCCCGGCGAAGAACATGCCCATGGCGAGCGCGGATCCAAGAACTGGAAAGTACCAAAACCGTTCCGCGCGGACGGTTGGCAGCAGCACGGGGATGTTGGACACCGGAAAAAATGAGACGACGATCCAAATCAAGCCGAGACCCGCGACCGGACGAAGGTCAACACGGTTGACGTTGCTGCGTGCCGCACGAATGCCTAAAAATGCGAGAACGCAGCCAGCGATCGGTAGCCCCACAAGCGCGACCAATCCGAGCGCGCTCTCCACGGTCCAAAATCTTGACGGAATGGGTTCTTGCGGTGCGGAGTAGTCGCCCGAAAGTGTCCACGGGAAGATCACTTGCATGAGGCCGCGGAAGAACACACGCAGGCCGCCGGCCACGCGCAGAATCGGTGTGGCGTCGATGAGCGGATTGTTCAGCGGGTCGCGTGGCAACGCCGGCTGCGCGTACCAACGCAGCACCGCCGCAAACGCGCGGCCCAGTGTGCCTTTGTGGGCGCTGGCTTCGATCGACAGCGCTGTCGGTGAGGGGGTCGGGAAGTTCCGCCTTCGGCTCTCGACGTAGATCACGAAGGCGCCTGCGGTTGCCACGAGTGCGAGTGACGCGCGAAGCCAAGCGCGTGGCTTTTCTGGGTGATCGCGGTGCGCCATAAACAGCGCAGCGAGAGGTACCAATGGCACCAGACACAGCGCGCTCTCCTTCGAGAGCAAGCCGATCATCGTGGCGGCGAACACGAGCGAAGGCATGACGTACGCCGGCATCGAGAGTGCGAGCAACGCGAGGAGCGCACCCGTCGCACTGAGCACGTCGGCAATTCCGACAACGCCACAGACAGCCTCGGTGATGACCGCGCTCGCGACAAAGATTGTGCCCGTAGCCCAAGCGATGCCGGTGCCTTTCGTCCACCGATAGGCGAGCAGCACCATGAGGGCGCCGTTGAGGCCGTGGCCCGCGACGTTCAGGAAGAAGTGGTGAAAGAACGACGAGTGCCGTACTTGCGGAATCCACCACAGCGCGCGCCAGAATAAATTCGGCAAGGGTCTGTACGACCCAATGGTGCCGGTCGGTGGCAGCCCCCAGAAGTCGAGCTTGAACGCTTGGTACCAGTGCATGGCACGTCCCGCTTCGACGTCGACGCGCACGAAGGGATTGGCCAGCAGGGCCTCTTGTTCGTCGAAGATGAAGTTGGTGTACGGGTGGCGCGTGTAGAGCACGATCGCCAGGAAGCAGAGAGGAACGAACGCCGCGAGCAGGGTAGGTTGTTCGGTAAAATAGTTGACGACCTCGCTCTTTGTGCGTTCCCAAAAGGTGACGCGTGCGATCGGCTGCGGAGAGTTCACGGGCGCTTCAAGTTCAAGACGGCTTGGGGCAGTGGCGCGTCCGCTTCACTCACCTCAGGGATGATCCATGAGTCGCCCCACAGATTGGCGCCGCCGTCGATGTACCAGGTTTCACCGGTGACGAAGCTCGCGGCTTGTGAAGCCAAATAGGCCGTGAGCTCAGCGACCTCTTCGGGTGTGCCAAGGCGTTTCATAGGCGTGCGTTGACGGCTCATTTCGACGAGCTCAGGGGGGTATTGGTCCACGCCGCTCGATCGAATGATACCGGGCGCGATGGCGTTGATCTGAATGTTGTACTGCGCCCACTCGACCGCGAGCGTCTTGGTCATGTTCTCGACGCCTGCACGAGCAGCCCCCGTGTGAATCATGCCGGGGAACCCTCGCCGCACATTGGCAATGATGTTGACGATACGCCCGCGCTTCCGCGGGATCATTGAGGCCGTCGCCACTTCGCGCGTCATGAAGAACGTGCCGTTGAGGTTGTTGCGCACCACCGCTTCCCAACCTTTGGGCGCAAGGTGTTCGGCTGGGGTCGGAAACTGGCCACCGGCGTTGTTGATCAGGATGTCAACCTCGCCAAGTTCGCGCCGCACGTCCGAGACGAATGCGGCCACTTGCTCGACGTCGCGAATGTCGCACACACGCGCCAGCACGCGTTCGCCGCGCGCGCGGTCTTGACCGACGAGCTCAGCCTCCGCACGTTCGAGCTTCTCAGCGTTGCGTCCGCCAATGGCGACCTTCGCCCCAAGTTCAAGCAACGTATGGGCGATGGCAAGGCCGATTCCGCTTCCGCCTCCGGTCACGATGGCCACTTCACCGCGGAGGAGACCCTCCCGAAAAATGCTCGGCATCCTCCCGATCTACTGACTCGATCCTTCCCATGCAATACCGTCGAAGTCTCGCGATGAAAGGGGCAGCGTCAGGAGTGGCGCTCGTTCGTAACTTGCATTGTACAACTGTGGCGCGCCGCCAAAGCGCGTTGGGTAGTAGTTGGCGTGAAAAAGGACAGCCATCGCGCGCTCGCCGAGGTCCTTGTATGAGTGCATTTCGTGGCGCGCAGCCGCGTGCAAACACGACTTGATAGCTGACTCGACGCGCGCCTCAGACCAATCGGTCGGCTTGAACGTCTCGTCGATCGCCTCACCTTGCCACGGACATGGATTGTTGCCTCCGCGCCACAGTGACAGCTCATCGCCAATCGAAAATGGATCAACAGGAGTGCCGTTGAGCCACACATTGAAATGGGTGTGGGGTGCGCTGAAAGGAAACAGTAAAAAGCCATCGATGCCACTCACGCCGCTGAGCGCGATCGGCTCACTTCGTTCCACAACTTGACCCACCGTAACGAGCGATCGCCCGAGGTGGTTGCTCGTTGTCACCACACCGTGGCCGTGGTCGATGAAAATCTTGAGGCCTCCGCGATTGAACTCGCTCGCGATGCGCAGCACTTTGCCAGGCGCGGCGGCCACGATCGTCGTTCCGGGACTGACCGCGAAGTCGGTGCCGTTGTGGCTGTCGTAGGTCCCTTGCTTGCCGCGGAAGTCGCGCGCGGTTGTCACGCGGACGGACCAGCCGAGCTCGGGCGGCGGCTGCACGTGACTGAAGAAGTTACTAATTGCAACCCTGCGGCCCGTCGGATTGCGACCGAGCCACAACGCGATGCTCAACCGAGGGCGCAGCACCTTGAGGCTGGTGTGATCGAAGCGACTCTTCGGGGTGAGCGCGTCACCTCGGAAGGTCAATAGGGCCTCTCGGGCGCGCGTCCGCAAAGGAGAGAGACCGAACACCTCAGAGGCAGACAAGCGAGACATGCCCGTACCCTACCGCGCCAGGCCGGTTCGTCGAGTAACCAGTGCTAACATCGCGCGCGTGTCCCCTTTTGTTCCCTTGGCCCTTCCCGCATCCGTTGCTGAGCGGCTCAAGCTGAGCCCCACGCTTCAGCGTATCGTCCTCGCCGGCACCGACGCCGCACTCACGGGCAAGGCTGAGCTTGGCGCGACCCTGAGCCAGGCTGGCCGTGAAGCGAACGTCGCGCCTATCGATCGCCTGTTGTGTACGATCGCGGCCCGCACGCTCATCCGATACAAGCGACGCATCGAGTACTCGCGACCCGACGTCGCCATGGACCACGCACTTGCTCTGCTGTTGGCGGGCCCAATTGACGATACGGAAGCGCTTGGGCGCATCGCCGATCCCACGGAACGCGCCTCGGTGGAACATTCGCTTCCGAGTTGGTTGGCAATCAATATGGTTGACGACATGGGTTTTGCGCGAGCGACCGCGACGATGGCGAGGATGAACACTGAGCCGCCACTCACCCTGCGCGTGAACAGCATCAAAGCGAGTCGCGACGACCTTCTTTCGAAGTTGGCCGGGCGCGGTTTTGTAGTCGAACCAACGTTATATTCGCCATTTGGAGTTACATTAAGGAGCGGCCCCAATATCTTCGCCGATCCCTTGTTTGCTGATGGAGCGCTCGAAGTACAAGACGAGGCGTCGCAGCTCGTCGCAGAGGTCGTCGCACCGCCTCCGGGAGGCGTCGTTGTTGATGTTTGCGCGGGCGCCGGCGGCAAGACCCTGGCGATCGGAGCCGCGCTGCAAAATCGAGGACGCATCTTCGCACTCGATCGCCACACCGGACGCCTCGGCGAATTGCGAAAACGGGCGCGCCGCGCGGGTGTGCACAACATCCAAGCGCTCGCCCTTGAACTCGGCCGCGAAGTCGAGCACGACTCTGGCCACGAACGCTCCAACGAACAAGGCAGCGGCGTCGAAGCGCATCTCACGCGCGTGCGCGGTGCGGCGCATCGTGTGCTGGTCGATGCGCCCTGCAGCGGCCTCGGCGCCATACGACGAAACCCCGAAGCGCGATGGCGTGTCACGCCAGAATCGTTTCTGCGGCTTCCCGAAGAGCAGTTGCTCATCTTGAACGCGGCCGCGCAATTCGTCGCACCGGGTGGGCGCCTCATCTACGCGGTGTGCACGTTCCTCAAGAGCGAGTGCGAGGCTATTGTCGACAATTTCGTATCTCAAAACGATCAATTTACGCCGATGAGCGTTCGCGAAGTACTCGGACGCGTTCGCGCGACGCCCGTCGCGGATGAGCGTGGCGTTGCGCTGCGAACATGGGATCACGAAAATACGATGGATGGCTTCTTTGCGGCTGTGCTTCGACGGAAGCCCAAGGCCTCGCTGTCCACATGAATGGCGCCATGAAAAACGGTCTGCCCTGGCTTGGGGGCCTAACTGCAGGCGCTTTCCTGCGCGACTACTGGCAAAAGAAACCACTCCTGATACGAAATGCCTTCTCTGGCGTTCGCGAGCCACTGAGCCCCGATGAGCTCGCAGGCCTTGCGTGCGAAGGCGGCGTGGAGTCCCGGCTCATTTGCCGCAAGGGCGGAACGGGCCGCAAGAGTTGGTCTGTGGACTACGGGCCGTTTGAGGAAGACCTGTTTTCGCGACTGCCAGAGAAGCGATGGACGCTGCTTGTGCAAGAGGTGAACCGACACGTTCCCGAGGTCGCAACTTTACTGGATCACTTTTCGTTCGTACCCAACTGGCGCGTCGACGACGTGATGATCAGTTACGCGACCGACGGCGGCGGGGTAGGTCCGCACATCGACAGCTACGACGTCTTTCTGCTTCAAGGCTTGGGCAAGCGGCGATGGCGTTACCATCAAAAAAAGACAACACGAGTTACATTTATAGACAACCTCCCGTTACGCATTCTCGAGCACTTCGAACCCGAGGCCGACGAGGTCCTCGGCCCCGGTGACATGCTCTACCTTCCGCCCGGCTTCGCACACGACGGCGTCGCCGTGGGCGAGTGCACGACATACTCAATCGGCTTTCGGGCACCCAACCGTGCCGAACTCACCGCGGCGTTTGTTCGAAGCTTCGCAACCGCCGACGCCATGAGCGACCTCTACGAAGACCCCGACCTGCAGGCCGGCTCTGAACCGGGCGAGCTCACCGCGGCGGCGCGTGAACGCGTTCGCGAAATGATCCGGCGCATCGATCTCGGCGATGATGCAATCGACGCCGCCTTCGCACGCTTTGCGAGCATCTTGAAGCCGGGGCACACGCTCGAGGCGCCCCGCCGCATGCTCACTGTCGCCCAAGTCAAGGAGCGGTTGGTCAGGGGCGATGCGCTCGTTCGGAGTGAAGAGGGGCGCTTTGTTTTCTTTCCGTCATCGAAGTTGACCATCAACTTTTTTTACGGCGGGCACCAAGAGGCTCTCAAAGGGAGCGCCGCAAACCTTGCGCGTGTCGTAAGCCGCCATCGGATCCTCGATCTCGCGGCCCTCGGTAAGTCTACGGCGCTCACGAAGGACGGCCTCCTCGTGCTCACGCGTTGGATCAACAACGGCGCGCTCTCATTCACGACGCTCGGCCCCCTCCCATGTTACGGTGAGACACGATGAAGCCATCGCGCGCTTGCGGCTAGGCGGGCTCCCCCAACTGTGCGGCACAAGGGTCGGGAGTTTCGCGTCTACATCATGGATCGCCGAGCCGCGCAGGCGTTCGACGACGCGTGGTGGGTTTCCTTGACGTTGCGTGAGCGACTCGAAGCCGTCTGTGCTGCGAGCGTCGATGCCTACCATCATCAGAAAGGGCGGACCGGTGTTCCCCGATTTCGTCGAGTTTGTCGAATCACTCAACGCGGGTAAGGTTCGCTATGCGTGCTGCGCTTACGCATTTTTTCGGATGCGTTCCAGTGGGTGTGACGATCGCAAAACTCACCAATCCGCGCACTGTGCTGGTCTTGGGCGTGCCACCTGTTCGCATTGACTTGCTTACGCAGATGGATGGTCCCAAGAACTTTGCGGTCGCATGGAAACGCAAAGTGAACGCACCGATGGGAGACAGTTCTGCGTTTTTCTTGTCGCGAGAAGATCTGATCGTCGCGAAGCTCGCCGCGGGACGGCCCCAGGATTTGCTTGATGCGGCCAATCTCCAACGCAAGAGGCGATGAGTCGTTCGCAACGGGGCTTGTTCGCTTTCATGTACGATGGCGGCGTGCAGAGAATCTTGTGTGTGTTGGTGCTGACCCACATGACGGTCATCCACGCGTGTGCGCCAGTGGTGATGGGGACAAGGTCGACTGACCCGCCAGCAACACCCATCGACCTGGCGATTCACTACCGAGGCATATTCGTCACCAGCAATGCGCCAATATACTTTGCGAAGACAACCACCGCGCATCCGTGGGTCTCAGTGCCGACCGCGCCTTGGATAGGGGAGATCCGCGGCACGCAATTCGTACCGTTCGCTGATCGATATGATTCGCTGATGTGCCTCCGCTACCCAAGCATGCCCGCCGAAGCCGAGTGCTCGCGGAACGTGGTCCGCGCAGTGGTGAACGCCGGCCATGCGAACGAGCTAGTGTTGACACACAGCCTCGGAAGCCGTGGAGGCGGACTCAGCTTGAACAGGCGAACGGCTGCTGGGTGGGCGCCAGCCGAGTCCTTTATCGGCCTCGCTGACGTCGAAGGGATGCTCCCAGCCGGACCAACGGGAGATCCGGTGTTCATGGCGCGCGAGTACGCCTGCCCGGCTTCGACCGGAAAGTGGAGCAGGAAGTGCGAGGCGCGGACTGGCCTTCGGTTCTTCGATTCGGCTGGGGCCCGCGTTGGCCCACCCGCAGAAGACCGACTTGCCGCATGCGCCGTCGCGACTTCGAACGGGGCGGGCATCTTGTCCTATGGCGGGGATGACCGCACCGGCACATGGCTCGCATTATGGACGCGCGCGGGCGAAAAGACGCTCGCCGTAGGAAAAGACGCTCGTGGCCCGCAAACCTTCGCGCTCGTCTGTCGCGAAAACGTCGCCTTTCTTGACGGTTCAGTTTCGATTCCGATTCCCGGCAAGCAGACCGAAATTGTCACTGGCGTGTTCGCCCCCGCCCACCGCAGTGAGCGCGTGGGATGGCGGGTCGATGGGCTGAACGCGGCCCCGACAACCCTTGCGCTCGCGCCATTGCCTGCTGCAAACCTGGGACTTCAAGACACGTTCCCTCCACCGCCACCGGGCATGAAGTGTCGCGTGGTCGAACGCATGAGCGACCAGGGTACCTTTTGGGCGATCGAGGAATGCGACCGCGGCGGCATGGACGAGCCGTACGTCGTTGAACAGCGGCTCATATCGACGCTAGAGAACGCCGGCGCAGCGCTCTCGGTGCCAGGTGCACCGGTGGGATTCGGGAGCCCCAGAGCCTTCTGAAGAGTGGGCCCCCACTCGATCGCCAAGTCGCGTCCTCCATCATCACAGTCGTCCGGCCTCCTCGTGCTCACACGTTGGATCAACAACGGCGCGCTCTCATTCACGACGCTCGGCAAACGCCGCGTCAGAGAAGCGTGAGCTCGAAGTCATCGAAAACCACGATCTCGTCGCCGATAAGCTCCGCCCTGTAGGCACGCTGAGGGCCGCACAATCCTTTCGGCTCGACCAGAGCGCCTGTGCGCAGGTTGAAAATGTAACCGTGCAAGGGGCAAGCGACGCACCGGCCGTCGCCGGTTCGGTCACCCTCGACTAGGCTCGCGCCCGCGTGGTTGCAGGCGTCCTCGATCGCGACCGGCTCGCCGTCGACGATCGCGACAAGCACATCGAAAGGGGGATAAGCGAGTCGGGCGAACCCTCCATCGGCAACCGCCTCTTTCGATACGGTCCCTATCCATTTCAAGGGGCGTTCCAGGGGGAAGCCAGGCGCGGGGGACAAAATAAGGAAGGCTCCACCACACGCTTCCACGCTACCGTTGCATCCTCTCGGACCTGGCGGGGTTCACGCTTCCACGTCGGCAGAGCCACAGAGGACTAGTCCTTACCCGCAAGAGCTGAGCGCGTCGAGAAATTTGAGAGAGTCCGCACTTGCACCCACGTCGCTTCGTGGCAAACCGGGGCGCATGAGCGTCGACCTTCCGGTGATCGATCTTGGGGCGTATCTGAGGAGTGGCGGCAAGGAAGGATCGGACGCGTGCGCCGCCGTTGCGCGCAGCTTCGAAGAGGTCGGTATCGCGCTGGTTCGTGATCCGCGCCTTCCCGAGAATATCCCGCGAAGGTTCGTTGGCCTGATGGAGCGCTATTTCGCACAGCCCGAGGCCGTCAAGCAGCCTGACTGTCGCGCTGAGATCGGCTACCAGGTGGGCTGGACGCCATCGTTCATCGAACGCCCAAGAGTTCGACCTGAGGTGGTCGCCAAACTTGCGCCCGAGCATCGGCCGAAGCCAGTGCTCACCGCCGACCCGAAGGAGCGCTTCTTCGCATCGCTTGGCAAGAAGCCGCCGACGACCAAGTTCGATTGGCTCAACCCCGACCCCGTGATGCCGCAGGCATTTCCTGAGTGGTACGACGTCACGGGCGCGTGGAGCACCAACATGATCCGCACGGTGTACACGCTGCTCGAGATGGCCGCGCGGGGCTTCGGTGAACGAGCCGACCTCTTCACGACCTTTCTCGAGTACGGACCGCATTTGCTCGCGCCCACCGGCAGCGATCTGTCGAAGTACGGCGCGCCGGACACTGTGCTCGCGGGCTTTCACGATGACCTCAACTTCGTGACCGCTCACACCCAATCGAACTATCCGGGACTGCGCGCGTGGACCCGCACCGGCGAGAGCTTCTTCGCGAAGGTGCCCGACGGGTGCATTTTGGTGCAGGCGGGTCAGCAGCTCGAATATGTAACCGGTGGTGCGATATTGTGTGGTTTGCACGAGGTCCTCGCAGTGGAGGCCGCGCAAGAGAAGATGCGCTCCGAAATCGCGAATGGCCGTGTTCCATGGCGTATTTCGTCGACGCTCTTCGCTCACGCGACCTCTGATGCGACACTGCTTCCCGTCGGGCGCTTTGCCACCGACGAGGCGCACTCGAAGTATCCGAGCATCTTGGCGGGCGATCAGGTCGCCAAAGAGCTCGAAGCGATCGAGCTCGTCCGTAACTGAAACTTGCGTACCGGGAGCAAATCCCGAATCCTTAGGGAAGAGCGCTTCGCGGGAGAGCGAAGCGGGGAGAAACCAATGCGCAACTTTGCATGTATCATTTCGTGCGGCATCGCCGCGGTTGCTGTGGCCCACACGAGTGAGGCCGTCAGCCGACCCAATCCGTCGGTCAGCCTTACGGCGCAGAACGCCAACGTCGTCGAGCATGTCGCCACGATGCACGCGCGCACTACGGGCGCTGCGAGCACGCGTAAGAAGAGCACGGCGCCCAGAGTTGAGTCCGCGCGCTCCAGCGCTGCAGCGACGTCGCCGGAATACGTCGTGTCGACGGACTCAGCCTATCCCGACATCGCCATCGTGACTGAGGGCACGACCACGATGATCTCGGCCACGAACCTCGACATCTGCACGGCCGGCGAGGCGTTCTACTCGAAGTTCAAAGACGACCGCGACATGCTCTTCGTGTTTGGCCAGAGCGACTCAAAAGATCTCGCTAACGGTTACAATGCTTACTACCAGGGCTATCGCAACTTCGTGGGTGGCATCGGCCTTGCCGTGGATGGCAAGGACATGCCGATTGAGACCGAGTGCGGCTCGAAGACGAACTTGCTCGGCATTGCGAACATGAACGCCACGACGAAGTGGAAGGGCTTTACCGCGCCGGTGGTGGACCTCTGGCCACTCGGGGTCATCGCCCACGAGATCGGCCATCAATGGATCAGCTACTTGACGAAACCGATCACAGGCAAGACTACGGATGGAAAGTCCGTGGCGGTGACGCTCGGGAGCGATTCTGCGTCGTCCAACCGCGGTCACTGGCAGCAGCTCGTTCACACGAATGCGTCGATCATGTACGGCAACGCGTGGGTCAACGTGCCCTTTACCAAGGACAAGTGGGTCTCGGCCCTCTTCCCGAACGAGTTCACCAAGCTCGACAAGTACTTGATGGGTATCACTGACGGGTCCGACATCGACAACAACGCCTTCGTGATCAAGGCCACGAAGTCGAACATCCCCAAGAACTACGCAAAGCCCGGCTACACCGCGACGGGCACGCGTGTGAACATCACCCGCGCCGCGATCAAGAGCGTCTACGGCACGCGCACCGAGAGCTACCCGTCGGGTGGCACCGGGAACAAGAAAACGTACGCGACCGGGTTCATTTTGGTCGTGCCCAAGGGCCAAAAGCCGACCGCTGATGCGCTCAAGGCCGTTG
>CAMBEV010000081.1 GCA_945865595.1 Nannocystis exedens
GATCTGCCCGCGCTTCTTTGTCACTACGACTTTCCACCCGCGTACTGGAGCGCGCTGCGGACCACCAATCCGATCGAACGCGTCAACAAGGAGTTCAAGCGTCGCTCGAAGGCGATGGAACAAATGGGCCCAGACGGCCTCGATGCGCACTTGGCCTTCACTGCTTTGCGACTCGAATTTGGATGGTCGACCACGCCCGTAACTTCTCCAAAACTCGACAACCTTACGCTCTCACGATCGCGAAAAGATCATCCGAGTTCTGCCATCGACAACTCGATTCGAGGCCTACTTAACTGAGTAAGTTAATTGACTAAATCGGGCGTCAGACACAGAAAACTTTACACGACCGGGCGTCTCCCACGATCCATGCGCCATTGGGCGAAACCACGGGGGACCCCGAGATGGTTGTTTTAACATCGCGGCGTGTCGCGCCGCTCCTGTCGACGCGCACGATAGCTGCCGCATCGCCCTCCGAATCCACGAGAAAGACGGCGTTCCCGACCTCGCCTGCCAGTTGTCCACTCGCCATTCGCTTCCCGTCGCGCGATCGAAACAACGTGAGGGGTCCAAAGGACTCCGTCACCTGGGTGAACAGCTCACCATTGGCGAGCGGTTTCACCCTGCGGTAGTCCACTTCCTCTCCGAAGGATCTTTCCGTCGGTGGCGTTGCAATCTGGCGTCGCGATTGCGTGGTTACATCGTAGATGAAGGTCTTCTTCCCAGCTGAGACCCACAGCTGGCGGCTATCTTCTGTGAAGAAGGCATGGCACGTCGGCATTGCGAATGCGACGTTCCCCAAGGTCTGCAACAACTCCCGCGGTCCGCAAGCAACGCGCGACACAATTTTCCGCTCTCCGATGGAGTAGACCTGCACCTCCTTTTCACGGGCGATGGCGAGCCACATCCCGTCTTTGCTGAGCGCGTAGTTCGAAATGAACGCCTTGGACTCGCTGGAAAAATTTGCGACCGCCGTCCCCGATCCGGTATCGTAAAGCGAGAGGGACGTGAACCATCCGAGCGCTCCGAGCGTTCCGAACAGCTGGGAGAAGGCCACGACGGCGCGGGATCCGTCGTCACTCATGGCTGGGTACACCCGGACGCCCTTCATCTCGCCGAGCGACGGGTCCACCGAGAGGAGCCGTTGGCGCTCGCTCTCGGTGTCGAGAACCACAAACTGCCGTTCCGATGACCGGAGCAGAAGCCATCGATCATTGGCGCTTGCGGCTACCACATCACTCTCTTGGATGATCGGAGCACTCCAGATCCAAAGACGCTTGCCCTGGAGGATGTCCCACAGTTCGGCACGACCTTCGCTAAGGTTGAGGGCAACGAGCCCCCGTTTTGCAAAAGTGAGGAATCGATGATTCGGGAGTGCCAGCCGCTCTTGGCCGGTGTCCACATCGGTGATAACGAGCGGCGCGCCGGGTGGCGCCCGGACTACCCTGCCCGTTGGGCTAAAGCCCATTGTCGGCTGACGTTCGATCGCCAGGTACGATCCCTCGGGTGAAACATGCGGCATTCCGCGTTCATGCGCGAAGGCCACCGCTCGTGCGGCGCCAACCTCCCGTTCGAACGCAGCGGCAGCTTGCGCGCGTAGGCGCTGTGCGGCCACGCGGTCGCCGCGATCGCCCGCCGCTTTCGCATCTTCAAGAAACGCACCGCCTGCGCGCGTACTCTCGACTTCCGCCTGCACCTGTTGGCGCAAGGTTGCTGAGAGCACCGAACCCGCAGGGCACAACGCGTCGCCACGCGCGAGTGACCAAAGGGCTCGATCAAGTCGACCTTGCGTGAGAAACCGAGGCACCTCAGCGCGCAGGGCATCGGCATCGGCGCACGGGTGTGATTCAGTCGCGGAGGTCGGGATTTTCATGGCCAGAGAAGGCGGGCGAGAGGTTTGTCCGCAACTCGTGACCAAGATCGTCGCGATAACTCCAATGGGTATGTGAAGCTTCATCTGCCTGCTCCTCCGAGCGACTTGCGCCGCGTAAACACACACCGCTTGAGCCGCGGGTCGCCCTCGAACGGCACGACCTCTCCACGCTCGAAGCGCGCCTCGTCGATCGCCGGAAACCGCACGCCCTCGGAAAGGGAATCGGGCAGGGAGTCGGGCACGTGGTCAGGCACAAGCGTGACGTCGATCACATCCGCATGCGCCATCGCCTCGCCGTAGATCCGCGCACCACCAATGAACCACACGTCGCCACTGCAAGTCGCAAGCGCATCGTCAATGGTCTTGAACGTTTCGATGCCTTCTTTTTCAACGTTGGTACGTGAAATCACGATGTTGCGCCGGTTGGGCAGCGGTCGCCCGACCGACTCGTACGTGAGACGGCCCATGATGACCGTCGTGCCGGTCGTCAACTCTTTGAACCGTTTGAGATCGGCGGGGTAGTGCCAGGGAATCTTCCCGTCGAGGCCGATCACGCGCTCGGGCGACATCGCAACGATGATGCCGATCACACTGCGACCTTGAAGCTGATCGCCGGATGCGGCTCGTATCCTTCGAGCACAAAGTGCTTCATCACAGTGGCGGTGTCGGCCTGCAGCAGCGGCAACAGATCGTCAAGCTCCTTGATCGATGGATCGATCGTCAACTTGGGTAACCGTCGACACTCTCGTGTGAGCTGCAGCTCGAGTCCTGGCACGTGGTCGTACTCGGGCATCGAGCCGTCGGGCTTCTTCGTGTAGACGTGCGCGTCGATCAACGTGTGCGCAAAAATGCCGGGCCGCAGGCCCGTGAAGCGCGACAAGAGCTCCAGAATCAGCGCGTAGCCCGCGATGTTGTACGGCACACCCAACGCAACGTCGGCACTGCGCTGCGTGAGGTGCAAGTTCAACACAGGGTCGCCATCGGCAGCCGTCTGCACATTGAGCACGAACATCGCGTGGCATGGCGGCAGCTTGCTCGTCTGTGCGTTGCCGGGCGCCCACGCGAGCACGACGAGGCGACGGCTGTTCGGGTTGCGCTTGAGTTCATCGATGACGAACTGAATTTGATCGTTGTAGGTTACACTTCCGTTCTCGTCGGGCACCGGAAAGCGGCGCCAGAAGTTGCCGTACGCGCTTGGCACCCTGCCGTCAGCATCAGCCCACGGATCCCAAAATTTGCAGCCGTGCTTCTTGAGCAACGCAATGTGCGGTTCGCCGGAAAGGAACCAGAGGTTCTCGACCACGATGTTCTTCCACGAAATCTCCTTCGTGGTGAGCAGCGGAAAACCGTCACGCAAATCGATTTCGTAGTTGTGGTTGAACGTCGAGAGCGTGTCGACGCCGGTGCGGTTGGGTTTGCGTGTTCCTTGCGAAAGGACTTCACGAACGAGGTCGAGGTATGGCTTCACGGTTTCGCTCGCGTCCTTTCAAGGCTCGTGGCGCGCTGAGGCTCGGATGGCTTCGGTGATATCGTCAAGTTGCGGAACACTCGCCTTCTCAAGATTATCTGCGAGGCCCACACCCGGCAAATGCTTGCCCGCGATGACCCTCGGCGGCGCGTGAAGTTCGTAGAAGAGCTCTTCGACAGTGCGGCGAAGCAAGTGCTCGCCGAAGTTCGTCACCTCGGTGTCTTCATTGACGAAGAGCACGCGGTGGGTCTTCTTGATGCTCGCCGAAATCGCTTCCCAGTCGTACGGGTGAAGCGATCGCATGTCGATCAGCTCGACCTCGATGCCCTCTGTCGCGAGCTCTTCGGCGGCCTTGCGGCACACGTGCACGTGGCGACCATAGGTCACCACCGTTACATCCGTTCCTTGACGATCGATGCGTGCCTTGCCGAGCGGAATGAACAAGTCAGGCGTGTCGGGCCAACGCGGTTTCCACTTGCTGCGGTCGCCGAGCGGCGCATCGATCAGCTTGGAGAGCTCGCGCTCATCGCTGGGCACGCCTGGCACTTCTTCTGACTCACCGATTGCCTTCTGACGAAGCAGCGCTTTGGGTGCCATGAAGAGCACCGGGTTTGGATCGACGATCGCCGAGAGCATCAGCCCGTAAGCGTCGCGCGGATTCGACGGCATCACAATCTTCCAACCGGCAAGCCGCGTCGCCTGCGCATCGAACGAATGCGAGTGATAGATGCTGCCATGGATGCCTGCACCCACCGGTGTCATCACCACCATGGGGCAGTTCCAGTCACCGTTGGACGACCAGTTCATCGCGCCGGCGAGCTTGAGTAGATCGATCGTGTTGAACGCGTAGTCGCAGAACTGAATCTCGGCGACCGGACGCGCGCCCGCGAGTGCGAGACCGATCGCTGCGCCCACGATGCCGCGTTCATCGAGCGGCGAGTTCCACGCCGTGCGAAGGCCCTGTGTTTGCGTGAAGACGCCACCGAGTGGAGGCCCAACGTCTTCGCCAAAAATGTCGGTCACCCCGTGGCGCTCTTCACCGACGTGAAGCGCCATGCGGATCGCTTGCACCATGGTCGTCATCAGGGCGCTCCCTTCTTTGAGCCACCGACGACCGAGCGCTCAGCGAACACGTGGTCCCATACGGTTTCGGCGGCAGGCGGCGCCTCTTCGCGCACGCGTTTGGACGCCTCAAGAAGCGCTTCAGTAAACTTGCTGGACATTTCGTCGGCACGCGCGCGCGTCAGCAAATTGCGGGCAATCATCTTGTCTTCGAAGAGCTTCAGCCCGTCGGCTTCGCCCTCGATGTAGTTTGCACCGGACGACGATGAGTGCCCGTAAAGACGCGACACCATCGCCTCAAGCAAGAACGGTTTGCGCTCTTTACGGACGTAGTCCATCGCTTGCTTGATGGCGCGGTAACTGGTCTCGGGATCGTTCCCGTCGATGGTGAGCGTGCGAATGCCAAACGCTGCCCCGCGATCCGCGATGCGTTTTTCGCCATGTTGGCCATCGTAGGGCGTCGAGATGCCATACTGGTTGTTGGTCACGATGATGAGCATCGGCAACTCGCTGCCTTTGCGCGAACTCCAAATGAGGCACGTCGCGAAGTCGCCCTCAGCAGTACCCGCGTCGCCTCCGGTCACAATGGTGATGCCCGTGCCGCCGTGGCGCCGCTGGGCGAGCGCTGTGCCCGGCGCCATCGAATATTGTACCTCGATCGGTGACGAAACGGGCACGACGTTCCACTTGCGCGCCGAATAGTGACTCGCAAAGTTACGACCGCCTGAATAGGGATCGCTCGCGGTGCTCTTCATCTGCCGAAGCGCGTCGACCGGGTCGGCGCCGAGGGCGAGCATGGTGCCGCTCGCTCGGTAGTGCAGGTGCAGATAGTCGTAGTCGAGGCCTTCGCCCTTTTTGGTGAGTAAGCCGAGCGGAACGCTAAACGCTTCTTCACCGGGGCCGCCGATCCAGAAGTAGCCGTCGCCTTGCTTCTGCATGCGAATGAGGCGCTCTTCGAGCACGCGGGACTTGAGCATCAAGTCGTGCATCTGAAGCAGTAACTCGGGTTTGAGCGCCTCGTCGGCGAGATTGCGAACCTTCGAGAGTGGGGTCATCATCGGGGGGTTCCCCCGTTGTACCTCGACGGCAATCGCGCGAAAACGCCGAAGTTGGCCGATCGTTCACTTCGTCCAGGATGGCATCAGTATGAAATTTCATAGTTGCCATATGGACTTTCATATGTCACTCTGTGTGGCACAATGCCCGCACCGATTGAGCGCAGGGCCGTTGCCCGGATTGAAGCCGCCTTTCGGGTGAACCCGATCGTGGGGCTCTTAGGACCGCGCCAATCGGGCAAAAGCACACTTGCGCGGCTTTTCGGCGAGAGCGTTCACAAAGGATCGGTTTGGTACTTCGACCTTGAGGACCCGAAGACGCTCGCGAGGCTCGAGGAGCCTGACCTCGCGTTGGGTGAGCTCGACGGACTGATTGTCATCGACGAGATTCAGAAAAGGCCAAGGCTCTTTGAGTACCTGCGGGTGCTCGTCGACCGGAAGCAAAGGAAACTCCGCGTACTGGTGTTGGGTTCGGCATCGCGCGATCTCATACGACAGAGTTCGGAATCGCTCGCGGGACGAATTTCTTATGTCGAATTGCCCCCGTTTGGCGCGGATGAAGTCGCACCTTTAGAGCGCCTTCACATCCGCGGGGGCTTTCCACTTTCCTTTTTGGCAACGTCGGAAGCCAAGAGTTACGCGTGGCGCGAGGCCTACATCGCAACGTTCTTGGAGCGCGACCTGTTCGACTTTGGATACAGAGTAGCGCCCGCAACGATTCGTCGATTCTGGATGATGCTGGCGCACTACCACGGGCAGGTGTTGAACTTCTCGGAGCTTGCGCGGTCCTTCGGAGTGAGCGACATGACCGCGCGGAAGTACGTCGAGATTCTCGCCGAGACGTTCATGATTCGCGTGCTTTCGCCGTGGCACGAAAATCTGTCGAAGCGCCAGGTCAAGGCGCCCAAGCTCTATTTCCGCGACTCGGGCGTCTTGCACGCGTTGCTCGGGATTGAGGATCGCAGGGCGCTCATCACGCACCCCAAACTCGGCGCCTCATGGGAAGGGTTCGCACTCGAGCAGGTCCTTCGCATGAAAGGCCACAGGGCTGAAGAGTGTTACTTTTGGAGTACGCACAACCAGAGCGATCTTGACCTCTTGGTCTTCGAACACGGGCGCCGCATAGGGTACGAATTCAAATTTCGAGACGTGCCCCGCGTTACACCTTCGATGCGAATCGTTGTCGATGATCTGCGGTTGGATCACCTCTTCGTCGTGACGCCCAAGGCGCAGCCGTACCCGATTGCGGAGAAAATTAGCGCGCGCGGATTGCCCGACCTTGTGGAGGAGAGCCGACGGCTGCGTTCGCCGCTGCCTCGACGCAGGAGGCTGCGGTAGGGCTCGTCGCACCACGTCGCGCCCCTTGGCGCTTTGGTGGCGACCGACCTACTTGCCGGTGCGTTCACGGTGGCTACACCCCGGCCAGCAGCAAGGCCGACGCTGGCCCTCCTCAAGCTCCTCCTGGGTTCGGCGAATGCGGCGTTCCCGCGTCATCTTTTGCTTGGCATCCTCGACCCAGCAGATGAACTCGTTGCGCGCCAGAGGCGTGATGTCCTTCCAGGCGTCGAGGGCGGTGGGGTTGGCGATCAGCGCCCTGCGCAGGTCTGCTGGAAGCTTGTGCACCACCCCGCCGGGCACTTGCCGGCTGCTCACAGGGCCATGGTATTTTTACTCATGATATTGAGTGAAATATCTTGCGTCCTTGAGCAATGGTTGAAACCCACGAAAAAGCCGCCAAACCCGGAGGTCGGGCGGCGGCTTTTTCTTTCGCGGCTTGCGGCTACTTTTTCTTGGCGTCGGCTTCCTGCTGCTTCTTTGCATCCTTGGCCGCTTTTTCCTCCGCCTTCCGCTTCTCCTCCGCTTCCCTCTTTGCCTTCTTGTCAGCTTCCTTCTTCGCCTTCTTCGCCGCATCAGCCTCTGCCTTGGCCTTCTTGTCAGCTTCCTTCTTCGCCTTCTTCGCAGCGTCAGCCTCTGCCTTAGCCGTCTTGTCGGCTTCCTTCTTCGCCTTCTTCGCCGCGTCAGCCTCTGCCTTGGCCTTCTTGTCAGCTTCCTTCTTCGCAGCTTTGGCGTCGTCGTCCGTTGTCTTCTTCGCGGCCTTCGCGTCAGCGCGCTCCTTTCGCTTGGCCTCAGCCGCTGCCTTCTCCTCAGGCGACTTCTTCAGTGCGTCGGCCACCTCTTTTACGGCACCGATTACCGTTTTCGCGCTGTCGGCCACGGCAGTTACGCCCTTGGCCACCGAGTTCGCTCCCTTGGCTACCGAGTTGACACCGTCGGTCACCTTCTTCACGCCGTCGGCCACGGGGTTGGCCTTCTTTTTGGCAGGCGCTGGCGCCGCCGGGGTCGCAGCGGTTGGAGCCGCGGCTGGCTCCGCGGCCGGCTCTGCAGTCGGGGTGGGCGGTGGGACTGGCGTCTCTGCCGTTGTGCCCCCTGTCGTTTCGCTGCCCCCGCTCCCTGTCGTCTCTGGGCCTGTCGGCTCGACGGCTGTGGTTTCTGCACCCGCTGGCGCGGCGCCGTCGGTGGCGCCTGTCGTCGTGGCGTCTGGGCCCGTGGGTTCTTCAGTGTCTGAGCCCGCAGCGTCTGAACCCGCCGTGTCTGAACCCGCGGTATCCTCGCCTTCCGAACCTGTGGCCGCTCCGCCTGTGGGGGCTACACCCGTAGCGTCCGCACCGGTCGTTCCCGGCGTGGCGGCCGCTGCATCCGCTGTCTCGGCCTTCGTGCTCTCGACGGCGGCATCGTCGGCCTGCGCCGCCGCGCCCTCCGCCGACACCTCGACGGGATCCACTTGCTTTTCGCCCTCGGCGAGCGCCTTTGGCGAGAGTTTATCAAGGTCGGCCTTCACCTGCGCCTTGAGGTTCGACGGCAGGGTGCAGTCGATCGTTGAGACGACGGCTTGGGCGGCTTTGCACGCACGCTCCGCATAGGCAACAGCGACGGCTCGCTTGCCTGTCTTGAGCCCTGTCACGCCCTCGGTCACGGCGGCATAGACCTCTTGCACCTTCTCTTCAGTCACGCTGCCGTCCGCTTTTGCCTCGGCACAATAGGAGCCGTGCTTTTCGCCGGGCTTGCGGATTCGATGACCTTTTGAGGCGCGCTTTGCGCCGTGCTTCGCTGCGCCCTTTGCGCTGCGCTTCGCCCCACCCTTTGCACCGTAGGACCCAAAGTTGCCCTTTCGGTCCTGGCGGAGGAGCTCGAGCGCGATGCACGAATCCGTGAAAGCCGTCACGACCTTCTCGTCAGCTGACGCTTTCGAGGCGAGCTTCAGGCTCTTGGTCACACCGGCAACGTACTTAGCCGCCGGGCCACCCGACTTGCGCGACTTGCGCCTCTTCTTGCCCTTGCCATGGCCCTTTGGGCCTTTCTTCTTGCCGTCAGCCGCCTGGGCCTTACCGCTCGCCTCACCACCTGCTGCGCTGGCCTTCCCGGGAGCCGCAACGGCGTCACCGACCAGAGCGACCGAAAGGGCCGAAATTGCGCACCACGAGATCCATTTTGCAAAGCGATGAGTCATATTGCTCTCCCCTGTTGAACCGAACCGCAAGCGTTCAGTCGATAGAACGGCCGAGCGGGACCGTTCTGAAGAGCTGCCTCGCGGATTCCGGATTTCTGTAACCGGCGGCGCAGCGAGGCCGGTGCGCTGGCCCCCCCTCGTGGGCAACTTGGCTTTCGTTTGGTCGTACCATACGAAGATAAGGTTCCAGGAATCCCCTACCACGGAGGTGCGGCACCTGGTCCTCGGTGAGATCGCGGCGCGGTTCGGGACGTCGTGTCTTCATTATTGGCGCGACAAGCAGCAGCACGAAGTCGATTTCGTACTCGAGGTCGGGCGCAGGCGAGAGCTCCTCGCGATAGAGTGCAAGAGCTCGGCTTCGAAGTTCGATCCGTCAGGTCTGCAAGCGTTTCGACGGAAGCATCCACAGGGGGAGAACTTCATCGTCACGCTGTCCGCAACCGCGTCCTACCAGAAGACGTTCGGTGACATCGAGGTCGAGTTCGTGCCGTACCTCGACCTCCCTGCAAGGCTCGAAGCGCGACGACGACCGTGACGGCGGTCGCTGCGTTTGCTCCTGGGGCGACCGCCGTGCCGCTCGCGTCACCTGCAACGCCCGAGGCAATTTTTGCAACGCGCGGAGCTGTATCGACATACAGTCGCAAATGCTGTATGAGTAGCTGTATGCACGCCGAACGCAAAGTGACGGTTTCGTTGCCCGAAGAGCTCATGGCCAATGCGATGGCAGCCACAGGAGAAGGGCTTACGCCGACGTTGAGAAGGGGGCTCGAACTCGTGGCTGCAAAAAACGCCTATCGAAAGCTCCTCACGCTTAAGGGACAGTTCGACTTGCAGCTCGACCTCGACGAGCTCCGGAAGGACAGCCGCTGATGATCGCGGCGGACACCAGTGCGTGGATCGACTTTGCCAAGGGGATTGCAAGCTCGGGGGCAAGGAAGCTTGAGCTGTGTCTTTTCAATGACAATCTCGTGATGCCTCTTCCTGTGCTTCATGAGCTCTTGAGTGGACCAGGCATGACGAAGGACGTGGAAGCGTGCGTGAAGGCAATCCCACGACTTGAATTGGACGCCGAGTTTTGGGAGCGAGCCGCCAAGACGCGCCGCAAGTTGCTCTCGAAGGGTCTCAAGGCACGCGCCATGGACTGTTTGATCGCGCAAAGTTGCATCGATCACGGCACCCCACTTATCGCCAACGACGGAGACTTTCGACACTTCATCAAGTCAGGCCTCAAACTTGTCTGAGGGTTTCGGCAGTCATTTCCATGCCGATTCTCGGTAGGCAACGCCGCCGCATCGCCGCAGCGCGACGGCCGGGCCCCTCTCTCTCCTCCAGGGCGCCTTGGTGTACATTCCCACCATGTTTGAGAGCGGCCGTGGGCGTACGCGGCTTTGCAAGGCGGAGACGCGCCCAAATGGGCGAGATCCACGCTGGCGCGCCCGAGCCCTGGTCCTGCTGCTCGCGATGGCTGCCGTCGGGTGCGCGCAAGCGCACCACGTGCAAGCACTTGTCACTCGCGCCAGCCCAGGCGGCACGTTGGCCCAGGCGGATGACGATGACGATGACGACAACGACGAACCCAACCCGGCCGGCCGTGGCCCTTGGGGCGCGACGAGAACCGTCCGCGGGCCCTGGTCCCTGACGATCAGCCAGGACCGGCTCCCCGTCGCCCACCAGATGTTGTTCCTCCCTCTGGGCGATTTTTCAGAGCCGGATGGGGCGACCCTTCCCAAGCGGGAGAGCGCCTTCGTCGTCGGTTGCGGTGGATCGCTTGTCACAATGCCGGAGTTCGTCAATTGGATGAACGAAAACCACCTGGGCCTTGAGTGCAATGCCGCGCAGCTGCGTGCACTGGCGCTGTCGGCGGCAGGACGACGCATCGAGCGCATCGCAGCGGCGGACGAGCACGTCATGGACCCGGAGCTCGGGCTTGTGGCATCGATGCACGCTTTGCGCGAGTTGGACCTGAGCTCAGCGAGCGTGACCGACGCTGGGCTCGCACGGGTGAAGGCGCTCCCATCGCTCCGAGTGTTGAACCTGAGCGGCGGAGGGTTCACCGATGCTGGGCTGGCGCACCTGAAAGGACTCGCATCACTCCGCGTCTTGGACCTGAGTTCGACAAGTATGACAGACGTCGGACTACTCCACGTCGCGAAACTCACGTCGCTGCGCAGGCTAAACCTCAACTCGACGAAGGTAACGGACGAGGGCCTTGCGCGCGTGGCGGCGCTCGCGTCGCTACGCGCCTTGGAGTTGAGCCACACAGGGGTGACTGACGCTGGTATCGCCCGCATTCGCAGACTGACCGAGCTCCGCACACTGGACCTGACCGGCACAAAGCTGACAGACGCTGGCCTTCCGTATCTTGCGACGCTCCGATCGCTCCGCGTGTTGGCCATCGCGAACACGAAGGTGAGCGATGCCGGCGTTCCGTATCTTGGGAGACTCACCTCGCTCCGTGTGCTGAACCCGTACCGAAGCGAGCTGACCTACGCGGGCCAGGATGCGCTTCGGCTGCTGATACCTCACCTCTGGTTCCCGTAGGCCCCACTATTATCAGGTCTGCAAGCGTTTCGACGGAAACATCCACAGGGGGAGAACTTCATCGTCACG
>CAMBEV010000082.1 GCA_945865595.1 Nannocystis exedens
CCCACAACGTCCCAGTTGTCGAACTCGATCATCCGCTCAGCGCGCCTGCTCAGCGCATCGGTCCCTGAAAGAGCGACCCGAAACTCACGTGGTTTGCCATCGGTGGTTTTCACGGCGATGGCGCTGCCCTCAGACCAGGCCCGGACGTCACCGTCTGACGAGGTCTTTGCTTCGCTCTCACGTATTGCTACGTCGGTCCAAGCACCCTTTGGCAAGGTGCGCGCTTGCAGCATGTGCCAGGCAAACTGAGGGCAAAACGGCTTCGCCAACGATTCGTTCTTTGCATTCCGAAACCCCAGGTCCTCAAATTCCCAATCGGGCACGAGTTTGACCACGGGCCTTGTGGTTACCCCATACGCACCGATCTTGTTGCACTGGCCCTCCTTCGGAACTGGGAGCACGCTCGCCATTGGGATCGGAGACGATGTGGGACCTCGGCTTGAATACTCGACGTCCAGTTCGCTCTCGCTCTCCGGCGAGTGAACGTCGATCGTATGCCTTGCCGATTCGAAGGGCCCGCCCGCGGCGCCGTCTTTCGCGACAACGCCGAACGTATTCTCGTCGTCGTCTTTCCCTATGACTACTTTGACGCTTTCACCTGTCGATCCAACTTTCTCGGGGGCGCTTTGCTTTTTCTCGCGCGTCCATTGGAAAGTGGGCTTACCTCCGGCGAGGCCGGCGGGCTTGGCGATTAGCGTGGCTTCATAGGCGACGCTTGAATTCTTCGCTAGACCGCGGCTCGGGCACTCGGGACTTGGCGTATTGGTCACGAAAGTTGACCAGTTTCTTTTCGTAACCTGGATCGCAACCCTTGGGCGAGGAAGCTCGATTTTCACTTCTCCGATCCGATTTGCCGTCCCTCCCTTTTCGGACCAAACCTCCAACGTGTGCTCATAGCCGCGGACGGCACTAACGTTGGGTGCGACGTCGTAGAAGAGACCGCCTGAATCAATGACTTGGACGCCCGGCTTCGGAAAACTAACGCTCGGCTCAGGAGTTCCCCACGTGGCGCTTTCCTGCGCCGGAGGGAGGCGATGCTTGAATACGATTCCGGCAAAGGTGGCTTTGCTTGCCTTGACTTCGGAATGCACGCGAACCTTGTAGCGCCGGCCCTTTGTGCCAACACCGCCGTCAACAACTTCAACTTGGTGGGAGAGATTCAGCCCTACCGGGGTCCACCAGCGGCGCATCTCGGCGGTCACGAAACCAGGCGCCCAATACCACCTGCCGACTTCCCTTCGGTTCGGCCGCACTGCTCCAATGCCAACGTTGGCGCAATCGCGCTTGCCTGGCGCGATGTCAGGAAGCGTGCCGCCCGTTGTGAACGGTTGCGAGGCAAACTTTGGCCACGCTCCTGTCCACTCGAAGCTGCAGTTGTCGCTAAATGCCGTGCCTTGCTTATTGGGCACCGCCGGCAAGTCCAAAGCGTTCGGAAACGCGTACCAGTCTTCCGGTTGCGTCGCGTCGTCGATGTACCCCGCGAAGGGCGATTGGGTATCAAAGGCGGCCTTCCCTGCGTCGGTGAAGACGGCAACCTTGAGGTTGTTTACAAAAGCACCTTTGGTTTCCAGCGTGATTGCGTGCACTGGATGGAGTTCCGGCTTGCCTCCAAAGCGACCATGGTTCTCGTCCCACACATAAAGCCCGTGCACTAACGCGTCGCGTGTACAAAGACCCCGGCTTTCGTCTTTGCTGCAATCCGAGAGCATTGTTTCGCGCATAGGGGCGCGGGCCCACTCGTTCTCAGGCGTGTCGACCGACAGCGCCACTTCTCCCACTGGCATGTATTTCGTCGTCTTGCTGGTGTTCTTCCACCAGCAATCGAATGCGGGGGTTGAGGTCAGCACGTGGCTCCACATGCCTTTCAGATAGCTCTCAAACGCGCTGTCTGGGGCGATGAGGTCGGCAAGCGAGCCGATCATTTGAGCCTGCTTTTTCTTCGCGAGGAGCCAGAAGTCGCGAGGGTCTTTAGGCGCTGGCCCAAACTCGATCCCAAGCGCGTGCGCCTGTTCGATCCACTCTGATCGATCAGACCATTTCATCTTGCCGATAACAACATCGTCGAAGTGGCCGTCCTTGGCATAGTCGCTCAACAGGCGCGCGCGATGCTTCGCCTTATCAACACTCGATGGGAGGCCCCCCTCGAAGCTGCAATTTTCATAACCAGGGACGCCATTGAGGTGTTTTTTCAGCGGCATCGCCAAGTGAAGCGCCAATCCAGCACGCCACCACTTCTTCGAATCAGCCCAAAAGAAGTCGATAAATCGAGCTCGTTCGACAGCGCAGTTTCGGCCCAGATAGGTGCCGGTGCACTGCGCTGGCCGCAAGCCCAAGTTCCAGTCGGTGTCCCGGAAAACGGGCGCATAATCGTCGTGATAGCGGTCCACGTAGACGATCTGAGCGAGGAGCCCCTCCTTCGGCGTGGGCTTGCGTTCAACATAGCCGGCATAGTGAAGCTTTCCGGGTGTCGAATGACTATCACGCACTCCGAGCGTCGCGAATAGCGTGCACGCGACTACGAGGATGGCCCCCAATTTACGTCGTTCCATGGGCGGAGCAGACCACGCCCGAGCTCCTGTGCACAACGGCATTCAGCGGACACATGTTGCGCTGCGAGGCGGGTCGCAGCGGCAAAGCGAACGATGCAGCTTCGGAGCAAAACGCAGATAGCCCGCACAGAACACGAACCGGTGTCGCGCGCGACTAGCGAGTCACGACGTAGTGGCGCACGATCGCGTCGCCACCTCGGTAGCTTCGGAGCTCGCCCCTTTCCACCAGCGGCCACTTAAGTTGCGAAAGCAGGAGCACCAACGTGTAGCGGCCCGCGGTGAGAGGCTTCGTGGGCTCGAGGTTGAACCCGACTCCGTTGCGACACATGTGCCCGCCTGAGTCGGCGCTTATCGACGACGGAACACGCTCCGCTGTTGTGTCGTTGAGCAAGAACCAAGTCGCCTCGCTAACGTTCGAGAGCGCCAAGAGATGCGCACCTGAGATCTTCGGGCCATCGCCGTTGATACGAAACCTCTCGTCCGGCGCGATGACGAGGGGTTCGTTCGCGGGACCCCTTGGCGGAGGCCAAGCGTAGAGCTCCGCCCGTTGTGCCCTCATGAGTCGGAAGGCCCCACCGCAATAGCCGCACCCGCTGGCGAGAAATGCGAGCACAAGGAACGAGAGGCACGAAACACGCGCACGAAGCGCCAGTGGGACAAACGTCTGCGACATGCCGAAGCTCACCGTAGCACCAGAGCGACTCGACACAGACGGACCGTTAGTCAAGTTCTCGACCCGTCAACCAATCGCAAACTTAGTCAACAAAATGATCCGTCAATCACATTGCCCGTTCCTGAACGTCAGTCGTTGCCGCGGCACCGGTCGGCAGACGAATCATCGCCGTCGACGCTGGTTCTCGAATCAAAGACTCAGCGGGCACAGCGAACCCCTATGTCGTTGCCATTTTCGGTTTCAAACGATGCCGTCCGCATGGTGGTCGTGACCCACGGCGCGATAGGTGTCGTCGCACCACCACCGCGGATGATACGCTGGATGCCCATTTTCCCGGAGGTCCACTCCCAAACGCCGCCGGCCATATCGTCAAGACCGAAGACGCTGCGGCCGGCCGGAAAGGAACCAACGGGACACGTGTTTCCCCCCCGCTTTCCCTTGCCAAGCGTATTTCCGGCTCCGTCCCAGCAAAGCTGATCGGTCGGTGTCGTCTCACCCCATGGATAACTTCGGCCGTCGCCTCCACTTGCGGCGTACTCCCATTCCGCTTCCGTTGGGACTCGCTTATCCGCATACTTGCAATATGCAACCGTCTGATACCAAGAGACACAGTTGATGGGATGATCGTTTCGGCCAGAGCCCCAGTTGCAAAGCGGCGTCGTAAACGGGGCGATGGAACCCACCCGGTTGAGCCCTTTCGACGAGCACGCCCCGGCATTCACGCACGCTACGTACGCGGCAACCGTGACCTCGGTGATGTCCATGCAAAACTCATTAACGACCGTCGCCTTGCGGTTAACTCTGAATTGAAATGTTCCAGCGGGAATCGCTGCCATGCCGGCGGGGCAACGCGCCATACTCGGCGCGATCGATCCACTAGGCGCCACGGACGCAATTGCCGAAGGAAGCAGGGCCGATGACGGGACAACTTGAGGGCTGGAATCCCCCTCGATCGAACCTGCAGGCAGGCGCGCCCTGCAAGCCAAGCAATGCACACCTGCGAACACGCTGACGAGCACGCGTGCAGTTCTTGCGGTCATTGCACGATGATACGGTAGACCGGCGCAGTGTTTCGGCAACCGTGCGGGTTCATACAGTTCACATAATTGACTA
Source organism: Nannocystis exedens (assembly GCA_945865595.1). GTDB lineage: Bacteria > Myxococcota_A > Polyangia > Polyangiales > Polyangiaceae > JAHFDX01. Next base: position 4,336 of record CAMBEV010000082.1, read on the forward strand.
TTTTGCGCCCCGCAGAAGTGGCCAGTACTCGCGCAACCTTGCGAGATTGCCGCTAACTTTGTCAGGCCATGTAAATATTCGATACTCGTGGGACGTCACACACCTCGGCACGCGGGAGCACCCGCCTTTTCGGAAATACAGGGGAGATTCAGAGACATGAGACAGTTAGGATTTGTCGCGTTTGCGGTGGTCGTTGGTGGTTGCGCAATATTCGCCAAGCCAGGGTTATTCACCAAGCCTGTTGAAACGCTCGACGTCATTAGAGCGAAGCATGCCAACGACCTAGAGTTCCTCACCGCGGTTTGCAACGGCGAGAAGAAAGCCGCGCACGAGAACGTGCAACGCCACGCCTGCGAACTGGTGAAAGATCGAAGCGCCAGCGCAAGCACAGACTGCAGCACGCTCGTCGAACGGTTCAAATCGTCACCGAAGGAGTCCGAAACCGACGGCCTCAAGATGGTGACGCAGTTCGAGAGCTGCGGAAAGTACGACGAGTTCTTCGATGTCGCTGCCTGGTGGAGCAGCGGCGTCTCGTTCTTCAAACTCGACGACGCAAAGCTCGAAGCGGCATTCTTGAAGTACGCGGAGTCACATACCGGTGCGCGATTTTTGGCCTACGAGAACGAGAAAAACGGCGGCTACGCGATGCGCCACATCTCGCAATGGCTGGAGAAGAACAAGCATCTGAACCACTGCGACGCGGTCGTCAAGGCCGTTGACGGTGCCTCTGACGAAGTGCGAGTCTGGGCCCTTCCCTATTTCTCGGCTGCGAAGTGCAAAAGCGCAACCAACATTGGCGCCAGCGTCCTCTCGAGCAACAACCCTGAGCATCGGATCTGGGCGTGCAAGGCCCTCGGCACCTTCGGCGACGCATCGGCGGAGGCCAAGCTCAAGATCGTTGCAACCAGCGATGGCTTTCAGGAAATTCGCGAGGAGAAGGCCCGCTCGGGAGCGATTTACGCTGCGAAGTACTTCCCGGTTCGTGAAGCCTGCGCACAGGCCGCTGGGCAAGTCGCGCTTCGCAAGTAGGCGGAATCGGCCTCAGAATGAATGGGGTGGGGACTGGCGGGGATTCACCGCGGTTCCCTTGGCCCTGATCAGAAGATCGGGGTTTCAAAGAAAGTCAGCCAAATAAGATGCGCTCGCCCTGCCGGTCCTTAACCCCGTAGGCAACGTCGCCGTACAGGTGACAGGGGGAGCAAATGAGCCATCGACTTTCGCGCGCGCTTACCGGTGGGGCCATTCTGGCATTCCTATGCGTCAGCACCTCAGCGCTTGCCGCGCCCAACTGCACAGCCGAAGTGAGAACGAACCGGCAGGCGCTTCGCATCTGCGAGCGAGAGCGAGACCGGGTGCCCCGTATGGGAGACCCCCTATGGGGCAAAGATCTGAGCAAGGAAGGCCGCATCGAGGCCGTGCGCCTTAAAGGAGAGCACCAGGCTTGGGTCTTGGGTTTTGGATGCGCCGACGAGCATCTTCACTTCAATCACGCCCGCCTGCGCTGTCAGTCGATCGCGACCGAGGAGGTGACCTGCATCAAACTCGACGAAGAGCGCCGTCGCCTGGCTGCTCGCATCGTCTTCTACAGTCACGCCTCGTACGTCGCACGCGAATACATGGAGCCGATTCAAACCGGCGTGTCGCAGCTCACGGAGCAGCTGGCCAAAGCGCGGGGCACTAAGTGCCCGACAACCAAGAGCTCGTTGGACAGCCAGGCCTATAGGCACGAGATCATTTTATGTCCTGAACGTGTGGCGAAGGCCAAGGCTGACTTGCCGCCGAAGATCGAGCGCGCAGAAACGACCCTCTCGCACCTCACCAAGGCGGCCAAGGAAGTCGAAGATCAGAGAGACTCGTTCAATGAGCAAATGAATCGCGTTCTTGCAGAATCGCGAAAGCGAAGTTGTCACCCGGAGAGCGAGTTTTAGTCAAGATATGGGACTGTCAAGCGGTGGAACTTATGCCGTGGAGTCAGCGGCTTGCGGGAAGGGATTCAGATGAAGACTCTTGTAACAATCGCTAGTGCACTGGTCGCGCTGTTTGCCGTAACGGCTGAAGCGCGTGCGGATTACGCGAGCGAGTGCACCGCGCAGAAGCCAGAAGGCGCCGACGCCAACACCAAGTGCAAAAAGTTGGTTGAGCACGAAGCCAAGTGTCAGCACTCCTTCGATCTTCAGAACCATCACGCCTTTGCCGTGGAAGCGTACAAGAACGCGTCCGAGGCGGTCCGTGGCGAGGTTCGCGCCGTTGACGATCAAATCGACAAGCTGTTGAGGGAACTCGAGGACTTGACACCATTCTTGCCGAAAAGCTGCAAATATGGGGGCTCCCGCAGCCCAAACGCGGCATCATGTAAGCCGTTTCGCGAAGAAGCGGCCGCAGTCAGGAACGCGAACATTCAACATTTGCGCGATATTTCGGCCAGGATCGCGGGCCTTCACAAGCACTTTGCTGAGGCCATGGAGAAATCAACGCGACTGCGTGACGCAGCCAGGCGAGAAGAGAAAAAGCTTGGCATCGCTTGCTCCAACAAAGGACCCTGAACCTTGCGAGTGAAGCGGCGTCGCTGCCTGGCAGTTGCCGTCTTTGGAAGTTCCTTCTCATGAAGCACGTGTTGCTTCGGATGTCCGGATCACGGATTCGCTGCACGGGGACCAAAGGGTAGGGCGCTGTCAGGCTCGAGCATGACATAGTGCCGAAAGCCCAGAGTTGGACGTTGACCTGCGACTTGCGCTTCCCTCTGTCAGAACGATACGGGTAAGCAGCTTTACTGTCACCTACCCCTTCAATCCGCGCAGCTGGTTGCCCGTGTCGTTCGAAATTTTGGAGTGCGACGCCCGTCCCGCGAGAGACTCCGCTTGGTGCTCGTAAACGCATCTGTCGCAACCATGAGCAACCGCGCGTCACCGGTGAGCACCGCGGCGTTCGACTTCAACTCATGGACAACCCTCCACGAATGTCTTGGCCGATGCGCATTCTACTGAGCAGTGCCTTTGCAGTCGCGATCATGATCGGGGTTGCATGTCGTACGCCGCTGCCAAGGCTGAGTGCTTTTGCACAGTCCGCGCCCGACGCTTCGGATGTTGTCGCTGCACTCCCTTCTGCGACCGCCGCAACCGCCAAGTCCGCGGCCGTCACCACATTGCGTCCTCCGTTCAAGCCAGGAACGATCGCTTGCGGCGACGGACTGTGCGACGCCAAGCAAGAGATCTGTTGTCGGTCTGGCGAAGACGGCGCGTGCGCCATGCGTGTGCCGCTTGACGAGTCCGATTCGCTCGCGCCGCTGCTGGAAAAGTGCAGCGAAAAGGAGCTCGGATCCTCATTAGACAACCTCGCTCTTTGCGACGACTCGTCCGACTGCGAGGCGAACGAAGTTTGCTGCGCTGCGTGGATGTCGAGCGGCGCGTCGCGGCAGATGTGTTTCCACGCAAGTGTCGATGGGTCGAATGTGTGTGACTACGGAGAACTCTGCGTGGAGGGTCAGCCCTGCAAGACGCACGGAACGACCTGCGTACGTGGGAAGTGTCGTCTCACGAACGCTCAAATTGTGTGTGGTGGCCAACCGTGCCCTTCCGAGAAGCCCATGTGCTGCGCCGTAGACAGTGAGCAATGCGCAACGCTGGACGCATGCAGGAAACGCGCGGGTAGGAATTTCATGGGCGAAGTCGCGTGCTCGGGTCCGTCGACTTGCCCGCGCGGTTCATTTTGCACACAAGCGTATGCGTCTACGGCCTGCCAGGGACTGGTGGACGCTGCCAATACGAGAATTCGTTGCGACAGAGATTCCGACTGTCCGTCCGCGGTCTGCTCGGGACAAGTACGCCCGAGATGCGCGAAGGCGGGCAATGAGCCGAAGTTCTGCACGTGCCCCTGACGCTCGCATCGTGCGCAAGAGAGCCTTTGGTGACGGGACGCTCGCGGTGGACATGACGCGCTTCGTGATCCACTAAGGGGGGCTTGCGATGGTGACGGACCGGACGAGCGTTGCTCGCCATGTCAAGAGTGTTGACGAAGTGACCGCGCCGCCCGCGAGAGCAAGGTCCGATACCGCGGGCAGAAGGCTGACGTTGGTGCTGAGGACAAGGTTGCCGCCCGACGGCCCGTGATCACTGCTCGCTCGGCACCCCACACCACGCCGCCTGCGAAAACCATCGGTCGCTACAGCCTGCTGCGGGCCATGACAGCGCGCGCTGACCGGTCACCAGGGAAAACACGGGCTGTCGTACGTGGCGCCTTCCTTGCAAAGCTGGGAGGGTGCCCGCTGCCGCCTACGAGCGACGTCGCCCAGAGCGCACGATGCTCGACCGGGTCGTCTCCGAAAGCCTCGAGACGCTCTATGGCGCGATCGACGACGGGGCGCTGAGCTTCAAGCTGGGCAAACCCCCCTTCGGGGATCACGAAGCGCGTCACGCGCGCAAAGAGCTCGAGGGGTATCTCGACTGCGGGCTGCTGTGTCGCCGCTTTGCACGGCTGCGATGCGACTCGTGCCAGAGCAGTCGCGTAGTCGCGTTTTCCTGCAAGGGTCGTGGCTTCTGTCCGTCATGCATGGGCAGACGCCTGTGCGCGACGGCAGCCAATTTGGCTGAGTCGGTGATGCCGCCGGCCGACCTGCGTCACTGGGTGCTGACGCCTCCCCATGCGTGGCGCAAGCGGCTTTCGTGGGACGGCGAGCTGCTTGGCGCACTCACGCGGATCTTCACGGACGCGGTCCATGCGTTCTACGCACAGACAGCAGCTGGTGAGAGCAAGGCGGTCATCGCACTCCGACTCAAAGACCCACGCGCTCTACATCATGCGCACCGATGCGATGAAGCGCATTCCGGAGGCCGCCGTTCCGTCGATGCCGGAATTAGTCGCAAACGAAAAGGCACGCCCCGTGCCTAATCAATTTGGCGACCTCGACGATCCCCCGCAAATCCAGCGCGCCACGCAGGGCTCGAACCTGCGACCTTCGGCTTCGGAGGCCGACGCTCTAATCCAACTGAGCTAGTGGCGCGTGGGCCCGATGAGATACCGCGATAGCGCAGCGCCGTCCACCCACGGGTCTCGGGTGCAATGATTTTGCGCTGTCGCACGTAACCGCCACGCGCGACACTGCCGGCATGCGCGTTCCCCTCGTCAGCATCACGCTGCTCATTCTCGCCTCCTGTTCAACCACCCCGGCGACCACAGCCGCAGGTTCCCTCGACGCCACACCCGTCGCCGACGCCGCACAGATCACCACCGACGCGAGCGCTTCGGACGCTTCCGACGCTGCCCCCTTCACGGCGACGCTGGTCGATACACACGCCCACATCTGGCCCCGCGACAAAACGGTGAACGACAAGTACATTGACGACCTCGCGGCCGTCGCACGATCGAAAGGCGTCAAGGTTGTCCTTGGCTTGCACGCCCGCCAGAAGCCCGACCGACCACCGACGTACTCGGCAGATCACGACACATGGACGCTCGAGGCCGCTGCAAAGTACCCGGACATCTTCGTGCCCGCGCTCAACGGCTTCGATCCCGCGGACAATGCCTCAGTCGAATACGTGAAGACGCAGCTCGCCACCGGCAAGTGGAAAATGATCGGCGAGCTCGATCTGCGCAACAGGCCAAAGGAAACGACGACGGCGATGAACCACGCCAACTTGATGCAAATCTACGCCCTCGCTGGCCAATCTAAAGTGCCAGTCATGATGCACTTCGATCGTTGCTACGGCGCCGACTGCACCACGACCGACGCTGAACTGGACGAAGCATTGAAGAAGAACGCGTCGACGAGCTTCATCACCGCGCATGCCTGCCCGATTCCGACCATGAAGGCATATGCAAATCTCTACTGCGAATACGAAGCGCAGGTCGGCGAACTACCAACTGAACTACTCGATCGCGTTATCTTCGGCACCGACGTTCAGAACCCCGAACTCAAGGTCCGTTTCATGGCCACCGGTACGGATCTTTCCTACGCTCAAGCGATCGACACCTTCCGAGAGAAGCTCGGCAAGCTCAGCGCTCCAGACCAAGAACGAGTAGCGATCGGCACCGCGCGTTTACTCAAGATTATTGACTAGCAGACAGCAAGGCTTTTAGGCCGTTTTCGTCGAGAATGGCCACACCAAGCTGCTGCGCTTTTTCTAGCTTGCTGCCAGCTTCTTCACCCGCAACGACGAAGCTCGTCTTTTTTGAAACGGATCCAGTCACTTTTCCGCCGGCTGCGCGAATCAGGTCGCTCGCTTCATCGCGACTGAGCGTTGGTAGTGTGCCCGTGAGCACGAAGGTCTTGTCGGCTACACCCTCGATGCGAACCATTGTGCGCGAACCCGCATCGAGCTTGACGCCAGCGGCTCGCAGTCCCGCAAAAACGGTCCGCACGGCATTCGTGTTCAGCTCAAAGAAGATCGCGTCCGCCGACCTTTTGCCAAGTCCAGCAATTGCGCCCGTGCCCTTTGCCGGCGCGACCCGCTCAACCGCAGCGGGGTCAGCCGCGACGTACGCTGCCGCAAATGTGAGAAGGGCATCCGCGTTGCCAAAGTGCTCGGCGAGGTCGGTCGCCAGCGTTTCGCCGACGTGCCTTATCGCCAGGCCGTAGAGGACCCGCGAAAGGCCTCGTTCCTTTGAGGCCTCGATCGCACGCACGAGGTTCTCCGCGCTCTTCTTCCCCATACGGTCCAGACATTCAAGTTGCTTGACTGTTATGTCAAAGATCTCGTGCGGTGCCGCAACGTTCACCTTGTTGACGAGTTGGTCGACGACCGCATCTCCCATGCCCTCAACGTCGAGTGCGCGCCGACTCGCAAAGTGAACCAGTCGCTCGCGGAGTTGCGCGGGACAGCCGGGGTTCGGGCAGTAGAGAAAAATGTCCTCCGCGAGCACCTCGGCTCGGCAGGCAGGACACGCGGTGGGCCGAGGAAACGGCACTGTGCCGGGTGGACGCTCGGCGATCAGCACCGAGACCACCTGCGGAATAATGTCGCCCGCTTTCTCAACGAGCACGCGATCGCCCACGCGCGCATCTTTGCGTTCGAGCTCGACGAAGTTGTGCAGCGACGCACGCGACACGATCGTCCCCGCGAGTTGCACAGGTTCAAGCTCCGCAACGGGCGTCAGCTTGCCTGACTTGCCGATCGACACTCCAATCTGCCGCAGGGTG